>CAYXMB010000007.1:0-19101 GCA_964466085.1 uncultured Ruminococcus sp. | reverse complement strand
AAATGTATTGTATGAATTTGATTTAGCATATAAAAAAGTTAAATACGAAAAAAACAATGAACATATCCGCTATCATCAGCAGCATGTCTCTGATTTTAATTTTCAAACTTGCACCTCGATACTGTTTTCAAAATTCACCGTGTGACAGCCCGCCACACGCCTCCGAAAAGGAGTCAAAATACGGTTTTCAAAAATCAATATCCGTATTTTTTATAGTAATACTTCCCGTAACGCCCGTATTTTTTGTTGTAAGAAAGTCCGAGCGATTTATTGGTAGTATTGGAAAGGAAAGAGCCTAAAATATGTACATTGGCAAGCTTTGCGCTTTCATCGGATTTTTTAAGATGTTCGTGCTTGCAAATCGAAGGACAAACCGCAAGAAGTATTCCCGCCGTATGAGCCGCAAAAGTGAGAGCGTCGGTTACGATATTGAGAGGCGGAGTATCGACTATTACGTAGTCATACATCGAAGAAAGCTCTTTCAAAAGGTTGAGCATCACGGTCGAACCGAGAAGTTCCGACGGATTCGAAGGAATTTTTCCCGACGTCAGAAGGTCGAGGTTGGGTCTGACCTCTTTCTTTATCGCAACGTCAAGTGCGGTTTCACCTATAAGCACCGATGAAAGCCCTCTCACGTTACTTGCCGAGAAAAGCTTGTTTTGCACGGGCTTGCGAAGGTCGGCATCGACAAGGAGCACTTTCGCATCCATCTGAGCCATTGCTATCGAAAGATTGGCACTTGATACCGATTTGCCCTCTCCGGGAAGCGAGCTTGAAATGGCAAAAACATTCGGAAGTTCGGCGTCGTTCGATGCCGCAAGCGCAAAGAGAAGATTGGTTCTGAGAGTTTTGTAAGCCTCCGCTATGTTAAACGAAGTTTCCGCACTCAAAAGAATTTCGTTGCCGTAATACTTGCTTCCTTTTTTCTTTTTACCTATGCTCATAGTAATTATTGTACCTCTCTTTCGTCTTTATGTTGAAGTTCGGAATGTCACTGAGAACGGCAATACCGTACCGTGCCGGTATTTCGTCTTTGGACTTGATTCTCGTGTCGAGAAGATACGCTATAACAATTACCGCCGCAACGATTCCGGCACCCAACAGCCCTACCGTTATCGGCGTCTTGAATGACGGAAGGTTCGTGCAATAAGTGGGGACGGACGCTTCGTCAAGCACGTTTGCCGCTCCGACTTTTATTCTTTCCTTAAGTATTTTGGGAATAATTTCAAGTACGGCGTTGCATATATCCGCCGACCCCTGAGCGTCGGGAGTTGTCGCCGTAATCTGCATTACTTCGGTTTCGTCGACCGAAGTTACGTTAATACAGCTTTTTATATATCCCGGTGAATATTTCCCGTCGAGTTCTTCCGCAACAAGGTCCATAACCGTATTGGTTTTTATAACAACACCGCAAGTTGCGATAAGTGCCGTTGAGTTGAAAGAATCGCTTGAGCTGTAAACGTACTTCGTATTATTGGAGTTGGTGACGTACATAGTCGCCGAAGCGGTGTATAGCGGAACTTTCGTCAGCTCTTTAAAATAATAAACGTAGCCGAAACAAATCGCAAACGCAAGTATCGGCGCCCAGATTTTCGTGAGAAGCAAAACAGCTATATCCTTGAAGTCGACGTCAAATATGCTGCCTTGATTGTTTTGACTGTTGTCCACTGTATTTCACCTCGTAATTATAAAATAACTCATTTAATCATCTTTTCACTTTACCCGATATTTTCTTCGCGAAGCAACAGATGCGTGCTGCGGAATACGCAAAAAAGAAGCGCCCGGAAAGAACGGATTTGACGAGAATTCCGACTCTCGCCGAATAGTGCGAAAGCGACTCTTTGCTTATTTTTCCGGTATACTGCCTGCTCTCGGAAACGGTTTTTATTCCGTGCATTTTTTCTTTTGTCGACAAGTCGTCCCTCAACACGGTGTTCATGACGAAATCGTAAACGGAAAGAGCTCTCCTCGAATTCAAAAAGATTATAAGATCTTCTCTTTCGTGCTTCATAAGCACTTTTTCCATTTCGGCGAAAAAAACATCCGACAGCGAAATTCTTTCTTCAAGGGGAAGCTTTTTTTTCGTAAACGACTTATCGTGCTGTTCGTAAAGATAAAAATTGTTATCATCGAGAATCACGATTTTCGAACATACGATAAGCGCTTCGAGTGCAAACACCGAATCTTCTCCCGACACCGCTTTCGGAAAGCGCACACCGTTTTCCCTGAGCATGGGCAGGCTGTAAAGTTTATCGACAAAACTGCAAACGGCAACATCGCTTCCGTCACATGCTCTTTCAAGCACGGAATCTTTGTTCTCTCCCGAAAACACGCCTTTTTGCGACGTCACGGGGCGAGATACGGCCTTTTTTTCGACCGTTTTCACAAACCCCGCCGAAACGATATCGGCACCGTTTTCTTCGGCGGCCGCAACGAGTTTTTCCACAGCTTTTGCCGTGTAGCTGTCATCGGCATCCAAAAACATGACGTAATCTCCCGTTGCCGTATCGAGACCGAAATTACGGGCCTTTGAAACTCCGCCGTGTTCGAGCCTTTTGAAAACAAACCGCAAATCACCTTTTGCCGCAAGTTCGGCGGCCTCGACGGTTCCGTCGTCGGAACCGTCGTCGACCACTATAATTTCAAGTTCGGTATAAGTTTGTTCTTTGAGAGAATTTACGGCTTTTTCTATTTGCGTCGCATTGTTAAAGCACGGAACGATTATACTGACTTTTTTCATTGTCATATTTTGAAAGAGCACGGCTGTCGGCCGTTAAGCTCTTTTCATTTTCACCTCAACGCATCCTATATCGAGTTCTATCTTGCCCGTAAAATCGGCGTCCGAAAGGTTTTCCGTAATATCCGCAAGAAGCTCGCTTTCGATATAAGCACGGTTTTGAGCGATTATATCACCCGCTTTGCCGTCGGTTTCAAACAAAACTTTTATTCTGTCCGATACGTTGAAATTCGCTTCTTTTCTGAACACCTGGCACTGGCGGAGAATATCTCTGAGATATCCCTCGTCAAGAAGTTCGTCGGTAATATTCATATCGAGACTTACCGTGATTCCGTTGTCTTTTACAATGGAAATGTTGGGTTTCGATACCGAACTTAGAATAAACAAATCGGAGGGCATCTCGCCGTCGTATCCGGGTACGCAAACCGTACCGCCTTTTTCGATTTCGGATACGACCTTTGTCATATCGCTTTCCGATAAGGTAAGAAGAATTCCCTTAACTTTATTGACATCACCTTTCAGGAAAGCACCCGCTTTTCTGAAATCAAGGCTTGCAAGCTTCGTTTCGAGAGCATCGGCAGATTCGAGAACGTGAAGGTTCTTAACGTTGACTTCACCGAGAAGGACGGGTACGAGAGAAGGCTCGATTTCAAGCTTTCCGTCGTCCTTGCATACATAGAGGGACGACAGAGGCTGACGGATTCTCACCTGCTTTTCGTTTCTGAGCTTGAGAACGGAGGATATAATATTTCTCACCTCGTCGACATGCTCTATAACGTCGGAATATTTTTCGGTGTCTTCAATAACTTTCGGCCAATCGGTTAAGTGAACCGATTGAGCTTTTTCCGTAGAATAACGGAGAACGACCTCTTGCCATACGTGTTCCGTCATGAAGGGGATAATGGGAGCCATTACCTGAGTTATCGTCTTGATAGCGTACATCATAACGGTATATGCCGTGTTTTTGTCATCGGTGTCCTCAACCTTCCAGAAACGGCGGCGGTTGACTCTGATATAGAAGTTCGATATATCGTCGACGACTTTTTCATAATATGCAACGACGTCTTTTGTCGAATACGATTCCATTGCCGCCGTCGCACGCTTTACGAATTCGTTTACAAGTGCAACAAGCCAACGGTCGACAAAGCAAAGTTTTGAAATATCGATATTGTTAACATCGACTTTCGGATGATCGATTTCGGCATACGTTGCATAGAAGGTCGAAAGGTTCCAATATGCGAGAAGTTTTCTCTTTGCATCGGTACCGAGATTGAATCCGTATCTTACGTCGTTCGTAATGGGAGCCGCAGCATAGATATATCTTGACGGATCGGCGCCCACTTTATCGGCAGCCTCGTCGAATCTTATCATAAATCCCGTCTTTGAAAATCTGCTTCCGTCCTCAGCCGTTACCATACCGTAAGTTCCGACCTGCTCATACGGAGGTTCGTCGACAAGCACAGTGCTCATAAAGAGCATCGAATAGAACCAAAGACGGATTTGTTCTTTCATTTCGACAACGTATTCCGCCGGGAAATATTCTTTCCAATATTCCCTGTCCTCGAAATATTTCAAAGTCGAAAACGGAACTATTCCGGCATCAAGCCAAACGTCACCGACTTGCTGAACTCTCGATACGGGTTTGCCGCATTTCGGGCACGTTATATGTATATTGTCAATCCAAGGACGGTGAAGATGCGGAATTGTATCGACAAGCTCCTTTTCGATTGCTTTTTCGCGAAGTTCTTCTTTCGAACCTATGACGGTTACGTGACCGCATTCGCAGGGATAAAACGGCAAAGGAAGTCCGTAGAAACGTTTTCTCGAAATATTCCAATCGGTCATATTGTTGAGCCAGTCAAGCATTCTCTTGCCCTGATACGGCGGATTCCACTTAACCTTTTCCGCATTTTTGATAAGGCGGGGACGAAGCTCCTCAACGTCGATTGCCCATTCTTTTACGCAGCGGAAAAGAATTTCCGTTTTGCATCTCCAACAAACGGGATAGCTGTGCGTGATTTTATGAGTATAGAACAGTTTGCCTCTTTTTTTGAGTTCCGCGAAAACCTCGTCACGAACATCGTGAGCGTTTTTACCCGCAAATACTCCGCAACCCTCGTTCATAACGCCGTATTCGTCAATCGGTATAACGACTTCAAGTCCTTCTCTGCGACCGAGCTCAAAGTCTTCGGCACCGCAACCGGGAGCTATGTGTACAACTCCGCAACCTTCGTCATCCAAAACGTCTTCCCACGCCACGATTCGATGGTCAATACCTTCCTGAAGGCCTATTTCGGGGAAACATGTCTCGTAATGAAGTCCCACAAGTTCGGAACCTTTGAACTCCTCGACGGCTTCGTACTTCGATGCGAATTTTCCCGTATAATACGTTTTGCCCATTATAAGATTTTCGCCGTCTTCCGTCGTTATCATAACGTATCCGAGTTCGGGATTTACGGCAAGTGCAACGTTAGAGGTCAAAGTCCAGGGAGTTGTGGTCCACACAAGCATCTTCGCATTTTTCTCGACAAGAGGAAGCTTTATGAATACCGCAGTATGTTCGACTTCCCTGTAAGAGCCCGACATTTCATGTTCCGAAAGAGACGTTCCGCAACGGGGACACCACGGCATCGGCTTGTAAACTTGCTTTATCCAGCCGTTTTCGTCACATTTTTTGAGAAAAGCCCATATTCCCGTTATGTTACTGTCTTTGTATGTGTAATACGAATTGTCCCAATCCATCCACTGACCGAGTCTCTTGGACTGCTCCGTTATTACGGAAGAGTATTTTCTAACTCTCTCTATGCATTTATCGGTAAACTTATCGAGTCCGTATTCTTCTATATCTTTTTTGCTCTTAAAACCGAGTTCTTTTTCGACTTCGACTTCCACCCAAAGTCCCTGACCGTCAAAACCGTTACGGTAATGAGTCTGATACCCCTGCATGGCCTTGTATCTCAGAAAAACGTCTTTGAGCGTTCTGCCCCAAGCGTGGTGTATGCCCATAGGGTTATTTGCGGTTATCGGTCCGTCGATAAAGCGGTACTTCTTCCCGTTTTTATTTTTTTCTTTCAGTTTTCCGAAAGAGTCGTTTTCGTCCCAAAGTTTAAGTATTTCTTCTTCATTGGACGAGAAGGAATAGGAAAAATCAAAATTGTCTTTCATATCCTGCAACCTCGTTTCTTTGCTCATAATATTACAACATATATTCTACCACAAGCCGTTTGTAAAATCAATAGTAATTTTGATTTTATATATAATAAAATGTACCAAACAGTTGACACAGGCGTTTTTTTAAGTTAAAATAGGATAATCCGATTGAAGAGAAAGGATTTTCGCAAATGAAAAAATATTTAAGGATGTTATCGGCGTTTCTTGCCGTTTTTATTTCGCTCTCGCTTATTCCCGCATGTTCGCAAAACGGCGGTGAAACCGATAATTCGGATACTTCGGGCACCGAAAAAGTCACCGATAGCGCACAGAATAACGAAAATGAAACGGAAGGCACAGACGGCTTTTTCACGTATAAAATAACGGAGGACGGAGCGGAACTTACCGAATATTCGGGCTTTGAAACCGATATTGAGGTTCCGACGGAAGTAAACGGAAACAAAGTCGTAAAAATCGGCGACTGGCTTTTCAAAAAGAATTATACCGTAAAAAAGGTAACGCTTCCCGACGGTATCCGTGAAATAGGAGAAGGTGCTTTTTCGGAATGTAAAGCACTCGAAACGCTCTCGATTCCGTCAAGCGTCGGCATCATCGGAGCGAGCGCATTTGCGGGAACCGCTTGGTACGACGGGCTTGACGGCGAATTCGTTACCGTCGGAGACGGCGTTGCGATAAAATACAACGGAAACGGCGGCGACGTCACAATCCCGTCCGACGTGAAATACTTATCCAATCTTTTCCGCTATTCCGACGTCGAAATAACACACATAACACTCGGTGAAGGAGCGGTTTGTATCGGTCAAAAAGCATTTGCGGGACTTAGAAGTCTGACGGGCGTAACTTTCTCCTCAACCGTCAAAGAAATCGGTGCGGGCGCATTCACTCTCTGCACCGCTCTTTGTGAAATAACGATTCCCGAAACGGTTACCGTAATACGGGAATATGCGTTCAGTCATTGCAAGTCGCTCAAAGACGTAACGGTGAGAGCCGAAATCACCGTGCTCGAAACCGCAACTTTTTACAGTTGCGACAGCCTTGAAACCGTTGAATTTCCCTCAACTCTCGAAACAGTCGCCGCCGATTCCCTTTCATCGTGTCTCAGCCTCAAACAGGTCAGGTTTTCAAGCGGCGGCACAAAAATATCGCCGAATGCATTCGATGCCGGAACGGAGGTTGTCGTAATTTGTCCGTCACCGTCGGAAGTCGAAGATTTTTGTAATGAAAACAACATATCGGTAAACCCCGACTTTTTATATTAAAATTATATTAAGACCGACTCATAAAACATTCAAAGCCCGTGCCGTTCAGTCCGGCACGGGCTTTATACTTAACTGCTTTGAAATCAGTATATATTCTGCTGTCTTTGACGTGAAATATTAAGTGCACCTTCCGGTATTGTCGAAATATGGTCGAGTGAAAGACCCGTTCCGATAGCAACGCAGTCAACCGCTTTTGCGGCAACTCTCGTTTTTATCCCGGTAACATTGGCAATGAGATTGTCAAGCCCGTAAAGGAGGCTTCCTCCGCCTGTCATGACAATTCCGTTATAGAGAATATCGCCGATGAGCTCCGGAGGAGTTTTTTCAATGACACCGCAAACCGCTTCTATGACAGCCGTAATCGGTTCTTCAAGCGCTTCGGGCATTTCGAGAGAGGAAATCGCAACTTCTTTGGGAAGTCCCTGAATCAAACATCTGCCTTTTACCTTTATGTATCTCGGTTCGTCTCTTCTCCAAACACATCCTATTTTAACTTTTATTTCCTCCGCCGTGCGCTCGCCTATTGCGACGCTGTATTTCTTGCGCACGTATCTTATTATAGCCTCGTCGAACTTGTCTCCGGCAACTTTAATCGATTCGGAAACGACGATTCCGCCGAGAGAGATAACCGCAACGTCGGTTGTTCCGCCTCCGATATCCACTATCATATGCCCGTTAGGCGTGGAAATATCTATTCCGGCACCTATTGCCGCCGCAACGGGTTCTTCGATAAGATAAGTTTTTTTCGCACCCGCACGGCTTGCGGCATCTATGACGGCACGTTCTTCGACTTCCGTAACTCCGCTCGGCACGCAAATTATAACTCTCGGTTGAATGAACGTCACCGAGCCGCAGGCACGTTTGATAAAATGCTGAATCATGCGCATTGTGACCTCGTATTGACTTATTACGCCGTCACGAAGCGGTCTTATTGCGGTTATATTACCCGGAGTTCTGCCGAGCATCTGCTGAGCTTCTCTTCCTATTTTCAGAATATCTCCCGTATCTCTGTCAATAGCGACAACGGAAGGCTCTTTAAGCACTATTCCTTTTCCTTTTACATATACAAGCACCGTAGCGGTGCCGAGATCGATTCCTATATCTTTTCCCATAATAGTCTCCAAACGTCATGCTCCGTCAAAGGAGCGTTTTATCTATTTAAAATCTTAATATACAATTCGGTATTTTATATTGTAGCACAGCATTGCGACTTTTGCAATATCTTTTTTTGACAAAAAACTAAAATAAAGCCATCCTTTTTCTCAAAAAAACATTCGTCCGTCACACAAATATCACTTTACAAACCGATAATTACATAGTAAAATTGAATTACAGCATTCGTAATTTCAAAAAACAGGAGGATTACATTTTGATTGAAGTAACAAACCTGACCAAAAAGTACGGCAAATTTACGGCAATTAAGAATTTGAATTTCAAGTTCGAAAAGGGTCACGTTTACGGTCTTTTGGGTCCGAACGGAGCGGGAAAATCCACTACGATGAACATTATAACGGGCTGTCTTGCGGCAACCGAAGGAAAAGTCACCGTTAACGGATTCGATATTTACGACAATGCGGTCGAAGCCAAGCGCTTCATAGGGTATTTGCCCGAAATTCCGCCGCTTTACGTCGATATGACGCCCCGTGAATATCTCACGTTTGTCGGAAAGGCAAAAAGAATTCCGAAAAATTCGATAAACGACGAAATCGATTCGGTTATCGAAAAGACGGGAGTCAAAGAAGTTGCCGACAGACTTATAAAAAACCTTTCGAAAGGCTTCAAACAAAGAGTCGGCATCGCTCAGGCAATTCTCGGAAATCCCGAAATCATTATCCTGGATGAACCGACGGTAGGTCTTGACCCGACTCAGCTTATCGAAATAAGAAACCTTATAACGGAGCTCGGCAAGGAACACGCCGTAATACTCTCAAGCCACATCATGGGCGAGATTACCGCAGTTTGCGATTACATTATTATGATAGCACACGGCAAAATAGTTGCCGAAGGAACGCTTGAAGAGCTCGAAGGAAGCAAAAACGCCGCAACGGTAACCGTTGAATCAAGAGGCAATGCGGAAGACATAAAAGCGGAACTTGAAAAAATAGAAAACGCATCCTATTTCAGAGTCGACGAAACGGGACACTCCGTCAAATCGGTAATCGAAGCTTGCGAAGGTTTCGATTTGCGTGAGGAAATTTTCAAAGCTTTCGTAAGAGCCGATGCGCCGATTTTGGAAATGACAAGCACTTCGGTAGGTCTCGAAGACATTTTCATAAGAATCGCAAACATGCCTCCCGTCGACGACGGTGATGACGGCGAAAAAGCAACTTCGAAAGAAGAGAGCGGCGGAAAGAAAAAAGAAACCGCAAAAAAAGCTTACGACCCTCTCGGAAAAGCATATCTCGGCGACGATGAAAGCGACGATGAAAGCGACGATGAAAGCGAAAATTACAGTCCGCTGTTTTCCGCAGAAAACGAAAACCCGTATTCGGACAATGGCGAATCGGAGTTTGAAAACGATGCGTGCGACAGCTTTGCGGATGACACGGATACCGACGACAACGGAGGTGAAAACGAATGAGTGCCATATACAAAAAAGAACTGAAAAGCGCATTTTGCGGAATGACGGGAGTTATTTTTGCGGCTTACGTGCTCGTGTGGTTCGGAATATTCACGGTGGTTGTGAATATTTATCAGGGATATCCTCAATTTGAATATACGATAGCAAACGTGGCGTTTATTTCGCTTCTTGCGATACCGGTTATCACAATGCGTTCTTTTTCGGAAGAAAAGCATTCTAAAACCGACCAACTTTTATACTCGCTGCCGATTAAAACGGTGACGGTCGTACTCGCAAAATACTTTGCGATGCTTACGATTTTCGCCCTTCCCGCCTTGATTGCGATGATTTATCCCTTCGCTTTTTCGGCTTTCGGGACAGTATACATAAACACGGCGTTTTCGACGATGCTCGCTTATTATCTTCTCGGCGCATCGCTCATTGCGATATGCATGTTTATCTCGTCGCTTACGGAAAGCCAGGTTATAGCGGCGATTCTCAGTCTCGGAGCGATTATACTTATTTATTACCTCTCCGCAATTTCATCGCTGTTCTCAACGGCGGCGGCAACGTCTTTTGCGATAATTCTGATACTGTGTGTCGCACTCGGTGCGATAACATACAAAATGACGGAAAACCCGATTGTGGCGGGAGTTCTCACCGCATCTCTTGCGGCGGCATGTATTATAATCTATGCCGTTAACTCCTCCCTTTTCGAAGGACTTATTCCCGACGTTTTGTCAAGCCTTGATCTTTTCAGCAAGACCAATAAATTCATAAACGGTGTGCTTGATGTTAAAGCGGTTGTTTTCTTCTTAAGCACAATAGCATTTTTCAACTTCTTGACCGTTCAGTCGGTCGAAAAGAAACGTTGGAACTGACGGAGGTAAAAAATGAAAAAGTTCAGCAGAAAATCCCTTAAAATCGGTTCCTTCACTCTTATATCGACGGCTGTCGTGCTTGCACTTATCATTTTCGTAAATCTTTTCATCTCAGAGCTTCCTTCAACGCTCACGGCGATAGATACAACGTCGGAAAAACTTTACGATATAGGAGACACAACAAAAGAACTTCTCGGCAAAATCGACGACGAAATCGACATATACATGTTGGTTGAAAGCGGAACCGAAAGCAAAACGATAATACAGGTCGAAGAACTTATACAAAAATACATCGACCGAAATTCAAAAATCACGTTTTCCGAAGTCGACCCGGCACTCAAACCCGCATTTGCAAAGCAATATACGGAAGACACCCTCTCAAACGGCGCCGTTATCGTTACGTCGGGCGAGAAAAGCAGGGTAATAAAAGAGACGGAATGGTTCGTGTACGATACGCAATACGGCGAAATGGACACCTCAACCTACCAGAGCTATCAGGCGTACGGTTACGTCGACGGAACAGACCCTCTCATGTTCTACGGCGAAATGAAACTTACGGGGGCTCTCTCATTCGTGACAAGTGACGATTTACCGAAAATTTATTTCACGACAGGTCACGGAGAAGCAACGCTCAACTCGACTTTTCTCGGATATATCTCGAATGAAAATATAGAAACCGAAACGGTTAATTTGATAACGGGCGAAAGCTGTACGGTTCCCGATGACTGTGACCTTATTTTCATCAATATGCCGCAACAGGACTTCACGGAAGCGGAAGCCGATGCCGTTAAAGAATTTTACTCAAACGGCGGAGACGTACTGCTTATAACCTACTGTCTCTACTACAATTCCGAATCCCTGCCGAATCTCACGTCTCTCGCAAACAGCATGGGTCTTGAACCGACAGACGGAATTATAATCGAAGGCGACAGCTCTCATTACATGCAATACCCTTATTATCTCGTTCCGAATGCGGCAAATTCCGGACCGCTCTCGTATCTCGAAAACTACACTTTCCTTTCGGCGTTTTCTCACGGTTTGAAAGCCGTTGACGGAACGGAGACCGAAGTTCTCGAACTCCTCACGACGTCGGACAAATCGTTTATCAAATCCGAAGTTCAAAATATCGAAACTTTCGAAAAAGAGGACGGCGATACCGACGGACCGTTTGCGACTGCGGCAATGACCGCAAACGATACCGATAACGGAACGGCATATTTCACATGGTTTGCATCTCCTTGTTCGGTTGACCCCGATTACGATATGGGAGGCGGAAACTCCGCATTGTTCACCTCCGTTATAAATTGGATGTGCGAAAAAGAGACGAACGTTTCGATACTCGGCGTTGACGTGTCGACCTCACCTCTCTCGACAACCGAAGGCGATGTTGCGGTTTGGGGATTCGTCACGGTCGGAGTTATCCCTCTTGCAATACTTGCGGGAGGATTCGTAATCTGGTTCAAACGCCGCAGAAAGTAACGGTGAAAGATGAAAAACAAAAAAGTAATTTATCTTGCGGTTTTAATTGCCGTAACGGCGGCTTTCGTTGTTGCGTGGTTCGTAATGAAAAACGCAAACGATGCCGAAAACGATAAAGAAAGCGAAGAAACCGAAACTTCGGTTTCGATAAGACCGGAAGTCGAAAAAGAGGACGTCGTCGCAATCGAATATACGAACGAAAGCGGTACTTTCTCATTTGAGAGAAATTCCGACGGCGACTGGGTTTATAATTCCGATGCGAACTTTCCCCTGAACCAAACGAAACCGAATTCAATGGCAACCACCCTCGCAAATCTTGAGGCAAGCCGTGAAATCGTCGACGGGGACGAAGATTCTTTCGGATTCGACAACCCGACGGTAACGGTTAAAGCAACGTATTCCGACGGTTCCGAAATAAATGCGCTGATAGGTGACAGCAACGATTTTTACGACGGAAAATACTACTTCAAAGACGTGGATTCGGGTAAAATTTACCTCGTTTTGCCGTCGGTCAAAGTCAGCTTCGAAGCTACCGAAAAGTCTCTTATAAAAGCCGACGTTTTCCCAACGGATATAGATGCCGACAGCGCAATTTCGGCAACCGTCCGGGATGAGGTCGGAGCGGAAAACACTTTCGATGACGACGAGCTTTTAGCGGATTTTCTCGATTTGTTCAATGCCCTTTCGTTCTCGGCGGACCGCGCACTCTATACGGGTGAAAAAGGTCTCGAAGAATACGGAATAACGGAAAGCAGCGCAAAAGCCGCCGTTTCCTATAAGGCGGAGGTTGAGGTCGACGGCGATGACGGAGACACCGATGTCGTATATACCGATGAGGTTTACGAAATTCTCTTCGGCAATTCTTTTAAAAACGATGAGGGCGGCACATCGTATTATTATTCGGTACCCGGCTCGACTCTCGTTTACACGATGACGTCGGACAGCTATGAAAATATAATGAGTTATACGTCGAAAACCGCCGACACGGCATCCGACGAATAAAAAAGAGGTATTTATGATTTACGATAAAATTAATAATTTAAGCTTCTATCTCCCTTTCGACGGAAGATTTTCCGAAATAATCGACTTTCTCGAAAATCACAATCCGGAAACTCTTCCCGTCGGAAGATATGATTTGGCCGACGGTATTTACGCAAACGTTTCGGAATACGAGCCTTTGAAAGAAAACAACTGTTGGGAAATCCATAAAAAATACGCCGATTTGCAGTACATCGTTTCGGGTGACGAAACAATCGAATGGGCACCTCTTGACGAGGTAATAAACCCGTCCGAATACAGCGAAGAATACGATTACTACGGCTCAACGGAAACGGGAAAAACGAGAATTACGCTGAATGCCGATTCGGGTTCGTTTGCGTATTTCGCTCCCTGCGACATGCACCGTCCCGGCATATTCAAAAAAGCCGACAAAGTCAAAAAAATCGTATTTAAAATCCCCGTTTTAAACTGAATTTTTACCATTGCGGTACACGTCGGTTGGCGTGTACCGCAATTTCGTTTCAGAAAGTGCGGCGGAGCTTGCGGCAAGCGGCTTTTGGCGCTTTTCCCATAAATTATCCTTTGCATTCGAAAACTTTGCATGATAAAATATTTACGAAAAAACGCACCGCTTGAAAAAGCTTTTCAAAAGCCATGCAAAACATAAAGGAAAACTATATGGAAACAATTTTAATCGACGAGAATACACTTAAAATAGCGCTTGATAAAGCCGATGTTCTGAAATATGCCGCAAAAACGGATTTTACCGCATTTGCCGTTGAAAATTCAATCGGAGAAATACTTAAAACGGCATCGAACAGCGTCGGCGCAAAGTTTGATAAAGGCACCTTTACCGTTGATGCGTTTACGCTGAGCGACGGAAGCTGTGAGCTTTACGTCACAAAAAACGAGGAGGACTCCATGTATTTCACCGACAGAGAAAGAAATATCGCCGACAGGGAAACGGCAAAACAGGCAAAGGACACCTTTGCGTTTTTCGAACTTGAAAACCTCCTTTCTTTTTTAAAGGAACTTCGAAATTTGAGCGGCACGGACACGGCGGAAGCTTATTTCGACGAAAGACACGACGTTTTCTACGTTATATCCGACAGGGGATTTCCGATAGCGGGAGAATTTTGCGGGACGTTGTGTTGCGACGCCGAAAAATATTACGCAAGAGAGCATTTTCGGCCGATCGGCGACGGAAAAATCTCAACGCTTGCGAACTTAGCCCTTTAATTTTCACACTTTACCCCGAATATTTTGCCGACTTTTGCGCAAATCTTTTAATAATGCGCTTTTTCTATTGACCTTTTAAAAAAAATATGGTATTATAATATACAGTACCAGAAAGGATTATTACAATGAAAAACGTAAGAAAATTATCTTTTGCTCTTGCTGTATTGATGATAATCTGCCTTGCACTCTCCTCGTGCGGCAGCAACTACAAAGCACTTAAAATCGATCCCGATTACGTTTCGGAACGCACCGAAAGCACAACTCTCACGGTTACGGGCGTTGACGGAGTCAAAGTTACCGTTCCCAAAACCGTAAACAACGTCGTATGCTTCTCAAGAGAAGCGGCCACCGTTATAAGAGAACTCGGACTTGCAAGTTCAATTAAAGCCGGTGACGAAAAAACGGCGGGCGTTATAGTCGGTCTTACCGAAACGACTTTAGATAAAGTCGCATCTTTCTCACCCGACGTCGTTTTCATAACCGAAGATTACGATACATCCGTGCTTGACAGTTCGGGAACAGTTTATCTCACAATTCCCGAAAGGCTGACGGTCAACGATATCAAAACGATGATTAAACTCATCGAAAAGATTTTGGGCGTAACAACCGAAAGCCTTGCAACGAAAATCGACAACGAAATGACCCTCGCTCAGCAAACAACGTCGACTTATGCAAAAAAATATACGGCATTCATCGACATGGGCGACCTTAAAACTTCGGGCAAAGGCACCTACGTCAACGAAATTCTCAGTGCCGCAGGATGCGAAAACGTTTTCGGCGATAAAGAAGGTTTTGTCACAGTTACAAAAGATGAAATAATCAGCGCCAACCCCTCGATTATATTTACGACAAACAAGAAAGACATTTTAAACGACACAGCGCTTAAAGACGTCGATGCCGTTAAAAACAACAGAGTTTTCTCGATTCAGGAAAGAGAAATCGCATACGGCAGTCAAAGCATTGCCGACGCGCTGTCATCGATGTTCGATAACGTTAATAAGATTAACACCGAAGGTTCGGCCAAGAAATAATTATTTTAAGATCCCATAAATTCGGAAGCACCGCATATCGGTGCTTCCTTTTTTTGACAATACGGCAATACGTATTGACTTTTTCGAAGATATAATATATAATATGAAAGTCAATTTGAGATTTAGTCTCAATTTCGGTTATCGAAAGGACAGCTATGCGAACCGGATACGAAACTCACGGAAAGAAAGTTATTTCCGAATTTTTGAAAAACCACTCCGACCGACATTTTACGGTGGAAGAAATAATAAGCGGAATCGAGAATGAGGGAGAAAATGCATCGAGAAGCTCCGTTTATCGCTTGATTTCGAAAATGTATAAAAGCGGAGAGCTTCGCCGTTTTGAAAGTCACGGAAAAAGCAACTTTGTATATCAATATGTTGTAAAAACCAATAAATGCGACGCTCATTGCCATCTTAAATGCACCGAGTGCGGCAAACTCATTCACCTTGAATGTGACAAAATGAACGACGTCAGAGAACATATTCTGAGCTCTCACGGATTTGTCATAGGCAAAGACTCGATTATAAGCGGTATATGCGGTGAATGTATAAAAAACAACGACGAAGCGGAGAATGAAAAGTGAAAAAATTCTTTTTAAAGCTCACGATTTTCACGCTGTGTCTCTTATCGGCACTGCTTACCGTTTCATCGTGTAAGCGTGAAAATACCGAAAGCGGGAAAATAAAAGTAGTCGGCACGGTTTTTCCTCAATACGATTTTGCAAGAGCTGTCGGAGGTGAGCGAGTCGAATGTGAAATGCTGATGATGCCCGGCAGTGACAGCCATTCTTATTCGGGAGACAATCCGTCCGACATTCTCAAAATCCAAAAATGCGACCTTTTTATATATATCGGCGGAGAAGCGGATGAAAAATGGGTCGAAAAAGCACTTTCGACTATCGAAAGCAGCAACGGTAAAGTCCCCTTCTCACTTGCCCTCACCGATGCCTGCGATTTAATTGCGGAAAGCGACAGCGGCATTTTCGAGCACGAAGAGGAGCACGTCGAGGCCGAAATCGAATACGACGAGCACGTATGGACTTCGATGAAAAACTGCTCGAAAGCGGTTGAAGCGATACGAGACGCTCTTACGAAGATTGACCCCGACGGAGCCGAATACTACAAAACGAATGCCGATGATTACCTCAAAAAGCTCTCGGAGCTTGATAAACTGTTCGAAAATTTGTTTTCGGAAAATAATAAGCCGATGATTTTTGCGGATAGATTTCCTTTTGCTTATTTTGCAAACGATTATTCCATAGAATGCTTTGCCGCTTTCAACGGCTGTGCGTCTCAGAGTGAACCTTCGCCGACAACACTTGTGAAGCTTTGCGAAAAAGTCGAAGAAACGGAAAGCCGTTATATTTTCTACACCGAATCATCGCAAAGCGAAGTCCCCGCCGTAATAGAAAAAGTGACGGGAGCAAAGGCACTCTTGCTTCATTCGTGCCACACCGTAACCGAAAAGGAATTCAAAAGCGGAATTACATTTATCGATTTATGGGAACAAAATTACAAAACACTTGAAAAGGCTTTTAAACATGAATAACGATTATCTTATAAAGTGCACCGACGCATCTTTTTCCTACAACGGAAAGACGGCTGCGGAAAACGTTTCGTTTTCCGTTTCTCCCGGAGATTATCTGTGCATATTGGGCGAGAACGGCACGGGAAAAAGCACCGTAGTCAAAGGAATTCTCGGTCTAATCCGTCCCGATTCGGGGCATATCGAATACAACGGAATTACCAACTCCGAAATCGGATATCTCCCTCAAACATCAAATATACCTCCGAATTTCCCCGCATCGGTTTTCGAAGTTGTTCTTCAAGGGCGAAGTTCCAAACTTAAAAAAAAGCTGTTTTACGGAAAAGACGACAGAAAAGCAGCCGATGCCAACATGGAACTTTTGGATATACGCAAAATCAAAAACAAAAGCTTTTCGGCCCTTTCCGGCGGTCAAAAGCAAAGAGTTTTGCTGGCAAGGGCACTTTGCGCCTCCGACAAGCTTATCGTCCTTGACGAGCCCGTATCGGGCCTTGACCCTATAGTAACTGCGGAAATGTACGGCATAATCGAAGAACTCAACAAGAAAAAATCTCTTGCGGTAATAATGGTATCCCACGACACTAAAACCGCCGCAAAATATGCCACACACGTTCTGCACGTCAAAAACACACCTCTCTTTTACGGTAAAACGGAAGACTACCTGAATACAGAGCTTTATAACATTTTTCTGGGAGGTTGCGGTCATGAGCATCATTGATATATTCACAAATCCTTTGATTTTAACAATGTTTTTATCGGCAATTTTAATCGGAGTGCTTATTTCCCTCAGCGCATCTCTTTTGGGCGTTCCGCTCGTTTTGAAAAAATACTCCATGCTCGGAGACGGACTGGCACACATAGGTTTCGGCTCAATGGCGATAGGCGCGCTCACGGACAAGCTTCTGAACGACTTTTTCGGAAAAACACTCGGCAACTATTCCCTCCTCATCTCGGTGCCGATTGTGATTGCATCCGCAATACTTATTTTAAAAATAAGCGAAAAAGCCGAAATAGAAGGCGACAGTGCAATAGCTCTCGTATCGACAAGTGCTCTTGCCGTAGGATATATAATTTACAAATATGCAACAGGGCAATCCTCCGACGTATGTTCAAGCATGTTCGGTTCCGCTTCCCTGCTCACACCTTCCGTTTCGGATACCGTGATAACCGTCGTTTTGTCTGTTGCCGTAATTGCCGTTTTCGCAATTTGCTACGAGAAAATATTCGCAATTACATTTGACCCCGTCTTTTCCAAATCGGCGGGAATAAACGTCGGACGTTACGACACGGTTATTGCGATTTTAGTTGCGGTTACTGTGGTAATAGGAATGAAAATGCTCGGCACGGTAATGATTTCGGGCTTGATAGTTTTCCCCGCCGTCAGCGCCATGAAAAATTTTTCGACGTTCAAGGGTGTCGTAATCTCATCATGCATAATATCGGTCTTTTGCTCCGTTATCGGAATCTTGCTTGCCTTCCTTATAAGTAATATGCCGATAGGTCCCTGTGTCGTAATGGTAAACCTCGCCGTATTCATCGCAAGCTCCTTAATAAAAAAATTCCGAAGCAAAGCAAAAAGCTCATAATCGGCAAAATTGTTTCACCCAAAAGAAAAAGCGACGAATTCTCACCGAATATCGCCGCTTTTTCTTTTTTCATCATAAACGTATTTTATTGCAATCTTTGCTTTCAACTTTAAGCCTAAACCGTCTTTACCGTTAGCCCCGCATATCCTGATTCTCAGAAGATTAATATCAAATCCATTTTTTGAAATTTTCTATCATATATTCCTCAAAATATTTCCATCTTATGTAATACGGATTTAAGTTTTCGTTATCGATTCGCTTAACATCACCTAAATTACCTAAATATGTCAGTTGATTTTTAGGTATTACCCTTGATGACGTATTAAGCAATGTCAATAAATATAGTTTTTTTTCATCCGGCTTATTTTCATAAACTGTCGGATTGTAAAATTGAGGTATAAAATCAATCTTGCTTAGTGAAAAAATGTCCGATAAAACATCATCGATTTTTTATAAAAATATACAACAGGTACTACATGACCCGGATACCAAATATCTTCATCTACTTTCACAAAATAAACGTATTTTTGATAAAATCCACTGCTTTTGGCATAGTCACTGTTGAACCGATAAGCAAAAACATCTCCTGTTTTCCATTTACACGTATATAACC
>CAYXMB010000006.1:11588-19998 GCA_964466085.1 uncultured Ruminococcus sp. | reverse complement strand
ACACATCCACAAAGTTCTCGGATTTCCTTACCACTTTCTTTTTATCATGCCTCCTAATAATATTTTGTCTGAAGTCTCAGCGGAAAATCTCCCTTTTCGCAAAGTTCTTCGACTGCCGAAGTAAAAGCAAGCGGAAGACGAGAAAGAGCGCAAAGTTTTTCGGCGTTTTCACGGTGCTTTTCGATAAGCTCCGACGTCGTTTCCTCGCCGAGATTCGAATTGTTGACTATAGACGTAAAGCGCAGACCGCAGGCATCCTCGATTTCCCGAAGCACCCCGTATGCCTCATCGGCATTTTGTGTCAGGGGTCTGCAGAAGTTAACGACAAAAAACATATCGTAATTATTTTCTTCCGAAATATAAGGAACATATCTGCCGAGAGCATATGCGCCTCTGTCGTCCCCGCCGACATCGAAAACCGCAGTCTTTTTCTTGTTTTGAACGAGAGAATAAACTTCGGGCGGAAGCGACGGAAGGTCGACGTTGCTGTTTGCGAAAGGTAACGAAATAACGTCGATTCCGCTCTTTTTCAAAAATTCTTCGCTGTCCTTTGTTCTGAAATAAGGATTTACGACGTCGATATCGGCAATTGCGGTATCAAACCCGTTTTCCTTCAAAAAAACGGCGTAATTTATCGCAACATTCGTTTTTCCGCTTCCGTAATGACCGCAGAATATATTTACTCTTTTCATAAATTCATGCTTTAAGTCCGAGAGGATAAGTCCATCCCATATAATCCTCAACCGTTCCGGTCTGAATTCCGTAAAGGTTATCGTAGAGCTTTTGTGCAAGAGAACCGACTTTTCCATCTGCAACCTGATAGTCGGTGCCGACGTAGTTAAGCCAACCTATCGGCGAAATTACGGCTGCCGTTCCGCTTGCGAAAATTTCTTTGAGCTCTCCCGTCTTGCTTGCCTCAAGCACTTCGTCTATCGAAAGCTTTCTTTCGCTGACTTTTATTCCCCAACGCTTCAAAAGCTGTATTACGGAATCTCTCGTAATGCCGGGCAAAATCGTTCCGGAATCAAGGGGAGCCGTTATAACTTCGTCTCCTATCAGGAAGAAAGCGTTTGACGTACCTATTTCTTCGACGTACTTGTGTTCCGCCGCATCAAGCCAAAGAACGTCTTTGCAGTTGTATTTCATAGCGTCTTGCGATGCTCTCATTCCGCCGCCGTAGTTACCGCCGACTTTCGCATATCCCGTGCCGCCTTTTGCCGCACGAATATATTCGTCCTGAACGTAAATTCTCGTCGTCGAAAGTCCGCCGTCATTTGCCGCATAGTAAGAACCCGTAGGGCTCAAAATAATCATAAATCTGTAGTGTTTAGCCGGCAACACGGAAAACGAAACTTCGTCTCCGAACATAAAGGGTCTTATATAAAGAGCGGTTCCGGGTGCCGACGGTACCCAGTCGATGTCCTCTTTTATAACGGCACGCACTGCGGCAGTCAAAAGGTCGTCGGGAAGATACGGCATACACATACGCTCGTTGGTTCTTTTCATTCTCTTAACGTTCATGTCGGGTCTGAAAAGCTGAATTTCTCCCGAAGGAGTGCGGTATGCTTTCATTCCTTCGAACATCATCTGAGCATAATGAAGCACACACGATGCGGGCTCTATGAGAATGGGTTCATGGGGAACGACTCTTCCGTCGTGCCAGCCTATTCCCTCGTCCCAATCCATGCAAAACATATGGTCGGTAAAATAACGTGCAAAGCCGAGCTTCGTTTCATCTTCGGGCTTTTGCTTCGGGTGTGTTGTTCTTGTCACTGTAAAATTGTAGTCCATTTTTTATTCTCCTTTTTATTTTCGAATTGCGTATAAACCGTCATACGTCATAAAGATCGCATCTTCTGTCGTTGAAAACGTTTATACTTTTTCTTATGCCGTCTATTACCGAAAGGTCGCAATCGGCATTTATTATTTCCTCGTTCTTGCCGGCTTCGCAAAGAACGTTTCCGAGAGGGTCGTGTATTGACGAGGTACCGCCGTATACCGTGCCGTCCTGAACCCCGACGGCGTTACAGCAAACCACAAACGTCTGATTTTCAATAGCCCTCGCCTTAGTCAGCGCCTTTAAATGCGGAATTCTCGCATCGGGCCATTCGGAAACGACAAACAGAATATCGACACCCGTCGTGCAAAGCGTTCTCGAAAGCTCCGGAAAGCGGATATCATAGCATATTATAACCGCACACTGCTTTGAGTCAAGTGTGAATTTGCAAAGTCTTTTTCCTTTTTCGAAATATTTATCTTCGCCCATCGGCGTAAACAAATGGGTTTTATCGTATTTTGCGATACAGTTTCCTTCTCTGTCGAACACACAGGACGTGTTATAAACTTTGCCGTCTCTCGAAGACGCAACGCTTCCGGCAACAATGTTGATGCCTGTTTTTTTTGCCAAAGCGCCTATTTCACGCTCCGTTTTTGCACAGTCGGCATCGGCAACGTCCGAGAGATTCTCTTTCGGGAAAAATCCCGTATTCCACGTTTCGGGAAGAACTATGACGTCGGGTGCACTACTTGCCGCCTCGCAAATAAGCTCTTTGGCCTTTTCAAAATTCAAAAGCGGTTTTGCAAGCACGGGTGCCATTTGAATACAGCTTATCTTCATGATTACCTCACAGCTTGTTTCTCTGAATTTTTCCGCTTACGGTTTTGGGAAGCTCATCTCTGAATACGACAAGTCTCGGATATTTGTACGGAGCCGTATGCTGTTTTACGTATTCCTGTATCTCCCGTTTAAGCTCTTCGGTCGGAACGGTGCCTTTCGTGAGAACGATGCTCGCTTTGACAATCTGTCCCCTGAGCTCGTCGGGAGCTGCGGAAACACCGCATTCCAAAACGTACGGGAGCTCCATGATAACGCTTTCGATTTCAAACGGACCGATACGGTATCCCGATGATTTGATAACGTCATCGACGCGTCCTACGTACCAATAATATCCGTCCTCGTCTCGCCAAGCGGTATCACCCGTGTGATAATATCCGTCGTGCATACATTCCGCAGTTTTCTCGCCGTCACGGTAATATTCTTTGAACAGACCGAGAGGCATCTTTTCACCGTATTTAACGACGATTTCTCCCGTTTCACCGCATGCGACGCTCTTTCCGTCGGCATCGACTATATCTATATCGTACTGAGGCGACGCTTTACCCATAGAACCGATTTTAACCGGCGTTCCGTAAAGATTCGCTATCGTAAGCGTCGTTTCCGTCTGACCGAATCCCTCTGCGATTTCAAGCCCCGTTATCTTCTTAAACTGCTTTGCAACTTCGGGATTAAGCGCTTCTCCCGCCGTTGTCATATGATGTAAAGACGAAAAATCGTATTTCGAAAGATCTTCTTTTATCATCATTCTGAGCATTGTCGGGGGAGCACAGAATGTAGTAATATTATACTTTTTGAACATAGGAAGAATATCGGCGGACGAAAAACGGTCGAAATCATATACGAAAACCGCACCTTCGCAAAGCCACTGACCGTAGAGCTTGCCCCAGAGAGATTTTCCCCATCCGGTGTCGGATATCGTGAAATGAAGCCCGTCACGCTCGCAACAGTGCCAATATTTCGCCGTTACGAAATGACCCAAAGCATAAGTGTGCTTGTGTTCAACCATTTTGGGGTTGCCCGTCGTTCCCGACGAGAAAAACATAAGCGCTGTGTCGTCTCCGCAAGCGGTATCTTCGCTGCGTTCGAATTTTCTTGTGAAAAGCTTGTACTCGCCGTCGAAATCGTGCCATCCCGCACGGCTTGCGCCGACAAGTATTTTGTTAGTAAGACTCTCGCACCCGACGGCGGCTCTGTCGACGATTTCCGCCGTGTCTCCGTCTGCGGTGCAAACTATAGCATTTATTTCTCCCGCTTGGAAACGGTATGTAAAATCGTGTTCCTTCAGCAAGAACGTTGCGGGAACCGCAACGGCACCCAACTTATGGAGAGCTACCATGCAGAACCAGAACTGATAATGTCGTTTAAGAACAAGCATTACCTTGTCGCCTTTTTTTATGCCGAGAGATTTAAAATAGTTTGCCGTTCTCGCCGATTCGAGTTTTATATCTTTAAAGGTAAACCTGCGCTCTTTTTTGTTTTTATCCAAATGAATCATCGCAAGCTTATCCGGATATTTTTCGGCAACCGCATCGACGACGTCGAACCCGAAATTGAACGTTTCCTCATTTTTGAATTCCAATTTTCGAAGAACGCCGTTTGCGTCTTCTTCGGCATCGACGAACTTTTCGCAAAGAAGCTTTGTCGACGGTCTGACGGCCGCAACGCTCTCTCTTACGACTTCGGAGGACGTTTCCTCTCCGGGAAGAACAACGGCGCAAAAAACGCAGTCCTCGCCCTCGACGGCTATCATTCCGTGCGGGGTCGAGCTGTTATAATAAATACTGTCGCCGGCGTGAAGTACTTCCTTGTTCGTTCCGATCTGAACCATGAGAGAGCCCGATATTACGATATCGAACTCCTGTCCCGAATGGCGTGAAAGATGTATCGGCGAATTTTGAAGCTGTTCCGAATATTCGTATCTTACCCAATACGGCTCTGCGATTTTTCCTTTAAATTTCGGCGCAAGGTCGGATATCGTAATACCCTCCTCTTTTGCGGTCTGTTGCCCTTCTCCGCATCTCGTTACGGTATAGCTCGAAAGTCTCGCCGAGTTACCTTCGAGAAGCTCCGTTATTTCTATACCGAAAGTCAGAGCGCACTTATGAATAAAAGTAAACGGCATGTCGGCTCCGCCGACTTCGTAACTTTCATAATCGGATACGGTGACTTCCGTTGCCTCCGCCATTTCTCTGACGGAATATCCGAGAATTTCACGCATTTCTTTTATACGTTCGGCAATTTCGAAAAGTTGTGTGTTGGTCTGGCTGCTCATTTTTTACCTCCTGAAAACAAAAACGGCCCGTCTCAAAACTTTGAGACGAGACCGAATAAATCAATATCCGATACCCGCGGTACCACTCAAATTGCACTGATAGTGCCACTCAGGCTCCGACAAGCCGTATGCATTAACGCAGCAATCACGGAAGCTATTACTTGTTGCATTTCGCAACGTTCACTCTTCGGCTCGGAAGTGATAGGTTCAAAATCGTCCGCTGTCGGGATTCCACCGTCCCCGACTCTCTGTGAAGCACCGTGATTTCTCCGTCTTCGTCAAAGCCTTTAATATTCAACTGTACGCAGTATATCACATCGAATATTTTTTGTCAAGCGATAATTTATGAAAAATATTAATCGTTTCGGATTATTAATAATTCTTAATCATTATCGATTCGGAAAAGTCTCTCGCTTTCTTCCTTCATTTTATACTTAAGTATTTTTCCGGCGGCATTCATCGGGAATTCTTTTGCAAAAACAAAATATCTCGGCACTTTGTGCTTTGCCATATGTTCAAGTCCGAAAGATCGCATTTCGGCTTCATCTGCAATTTCGCCGTCTTTCAAAACAATCCAAATGCAAACCTCCTCGCCCATTACGCTGTCCGAAACGCCTACAGCCTGTGCGTCCCGAACTTTCGGATTTGTCAGATAAAATTCTTCGATTTCACGGGGATAAATATTTTCACCGCCTCTTATAATCATATCTTTCAGCCGTCCCGTTACTTTGTAATATCCGTCTTCCGTCACACAGCAAATATCTCCGCTGTGAAGCCAGCCGTCGGAATCTATCGCCTCCCTTGTCGCTTCGGGCATTTTATAATACCCTTTCATAACGTTGTATCCCCGAACGACGAATTCTCCGCTTTCACCGCCCGGAAGTTCTTCTCCGGTTTCGGGGTCTATTATACGGCATTCGACGCCCGGAAAAGCGCTCCCGACAGTTTCGACACGCTTATCGAGAGGCTCGTTAACCTCGCCCATCGTACAGCCGGGAGATGCCTCCGTTTGACCGTAAACACTGAGTATTTCCGTCATATTCATCTCACGTGCGGCACGCCTCATAAGCTCCGCCGGGCAGTTTGCGCCTGCCATAATCCCCGTTCTGATATGTGAAAAATCGGTTTTGGGGAAATCGGGGTGACCGAACATCGCAGTGAACATAGTCGGCACGCCGTTAAAGCACGTTATTTTTTCGTCGTTGATACATGCAAGCGACGATTTCGGCGAGAAATACGGCAAAGGCGAAAGAGTGCCGCCGTGAGTCATCATCGATGTCATCGAAAGAACCATACCGAAGCAGTGAAACATCGGAACCTGAATCATCATTCTGTCGGCTGTTGATAAATCCATTCTGTCACCGATTATTTTTCCGTTGTTTATTATGTTGTTGTGCGTCAGCATAACTCCTTTCGGAAATCCCGTCGTACCCGACGTATATTGCATATTGGCAACATCGGAGGGCTTAACAAGCGATGCCCTGCGTCTTACTTCTTCAAGCGGAACGAAGTGTCCTTTTTCAATCATTTCGCTCCATTCAAGGCACCCTTTCATGTGAAATCCGACTGTAACGACGTTACGCAAAAAAGACAGCTTTTTTGCATAAAGCGGAACACCCGCCTTTGTGCTTTCGAGTTCGGGACAGAGCCCCTTTATTATTTCGTCGTATTTTATATCCTTGTATCCCTCAATCATGACAAGCGTATGCGTGTCGGACTGACGGAGAAGGTATTCAAGCTCGTGAGTCTTGTATGCCGTATTTACGGTAACCAAAACCGCACCGATTTTCACGGTTGCCCAAAACGTTATAAACCACTGCGGCACGTTAGTTGCCCACACCGCAACGTGATGTCCCGGCTTTACGCCGAGTGCGATAAGAGCGGCTGCGGCATCGTCAACGTCCTTTCTGAACTGAGAATACGTTCTCGTGTAGTCGAGAGTCGTATATCTGAAAGCATACTGGTCGGGGTAACGTTTTACGACGTCGTCAAGCACTTCGGAAAACGTTTTGTCGATAACGTCGTATTTTTTCCATATAAAAGATCCCGTATGCGCTCTGTTGAAATAAAGCTTTTCGCATTCACGGTCGTCTTTCACCGCATCTCCCATAAAGCTCGCAAAATGGGTGAGCACGATATCGGCATCGGTTATTTCGCTGTTCCATGCGGCGGCAACGAAGCCCTCGTAATTTAAAGATGCGAGAGCTCTGACAAAATCGCCTACGGGAAGCTCCCCTTCTCCCAAAAGGACATCGACGCCGTCTTTCCGGTCGCCTATCCTCACGTACTTTATATAAGCGCCGAGCTGTTTTATCGTTTCTTCGGCACTTTCTCCCGACGTAAAGTAAGTCTCCCTTATATTCCACGAAACACCGACAGATGCCGATTCAATGCACCGTGCGACTTCGGTTGCGAAAGCGGTATTCGAAAAAGCGCCGACCGTTTCGATAAGCACTTCGACTCCCGTCTTTTCGGCTCTTTCGGCAGCAGCGGCAAGTGCCTGCACCGCAACACTTGCCGTACAGCTGTCACTTGCTTTGAAAATCACCCTCTCAACTCCGCTTTCGAAAGCGAGGTCAACGTATCTTTTGAGTGCATCGGGGTCTGTACCCGGCATGTCGATATCGAAAGGATATGCGAGCGCCGAAATTTCAAGCGAGCGGTTTCCGAGTTTTCTCTTTGCGTCGCTCAGTTTTCCGCTTCTGAAAGGACTGTCGGAATGGCTTTTTCTCTCGAAATCTATATCATAAATTTCAAAACCCGAATATCCGTAATCATAAGCGAAACAACACGTATCGAAAAACGATTTCCGACTGACGTTTTCGGTTGAAAAAGTGAGTTTCATATTACATCTCCTCGTAAACTATTTTGTTAAGCGCATTTATGTACGCTCTTATCGATGCACCGACGATATCGGTGGAAAGCCCGTTGCCCGAATACAGTTTTCCGCTGTTTCTCAAAATAACCACTGCGGAACCGAGAGATTCTTTTCCCTGCGTTACGGTTGAAATTTGAAAATCGTCAAGTTCATAGTGATATCCTATGCTCTGTTCGACAGCACGGAAAGCGGCATCTATCGGTCCGTCACCGGTCGCAACGCCGCAATACGTCTCTCCCCTGCATTCATAGCTTACCTGAGCCATAGATGTGCTTTGGTTCGTGCAATTCACGACGTAGCTTATGAGATGATAGGTTGAGGGCACCTGCATTGCGTTTGAAGCGATAAGCGCCTCAAGTTCTTTTGACCCGACAGAGCTTTTTTTCTCGCAAACCTGGAGCATTGCCCTGTGAATTTTTCCGAAATCGTCATCGCCGAGTTCGTATCCGAGAGAACGAACGGCACTCGCGGTGTCCGACAGGGAGCTTTTTTCATCAAGGAAAATATCGGTACCGTCTGTATCTTTCGAGAGCAAAGCGGTGCCCGAAACGGCGCTTATCACGGAATTTACGTTTCTGTGAATTTCGGAAAATTTAAGAGAAGTGCAAAATCCCGTCTTTTCTTCTTTCGAACAGACAGTCTC
>CAYXMB010000006.1:0-11578 GCA_964466085.1 uncultured Ruminococcus sp. | reverse complement strand
ACAAAGCAGAACGTCTTTGCCCATCATCGAAGTTTTAACTCCGTCGGCGCCCGCCCTCAAAGCGTAAACGGCATTGGCAACGGCCATATTGGAAACATCGGAAAAGCTTACATAGAGTGCGGACGTAATTTTCGTTTTAATAAAAGACACAAGTGTTGCGATTTCATCGGGGAGAGAAACCGCCGCATCGTCGCAAAGCGTAATTTGCGTTGCGCCGCACTTTTCGGCAAGACATACCGCCTTTTCGAGAAAAGCGCCGTCGGCTCTCGTTGCATCAAGTGCCTCAAACTCAACTTTGTCGCATTTCGTTTTGGCATATGTAATCAGCTTCTCTGTTTTTTCGAGCATAGCCGCTTCTTTCATTCTGAACGAATATTCCATTTGAGCCGTCGCAACGGGCAAGGATATTATAAGGCACGGATTTTTCGCATATTTTATACATTCCCATGCCGTATCTATGCTTTTTTCATCGTGCCCGGCGGGAACGGATACCGTACAGTTTTCAAGAGATGCCGCAACTGTTTTGTAAACTACGGCGTCCTCTTTCGGGTGTGAAATCGGCGGAAGCTCCACCACGTCGACTCCCGATGCGCAAACGCTTTTGGCAACCGCGAGTTTTTCACGGAACAGAACTTCTCCGTGTTTTTCTTTCATAAGCTGTTTCAGGGTAAAATCGCAAACCGAAATTTTTCTCATTTCAAAATCCTTCTTTCTTTTATATCGTCTTTAAAATTAAAACGGGTGTGGCAAGCCTGCCGAAAAAATAAAACCGCATTGATTTTTCGTAAAAAAATCAATGCGGGATGACTAATCGAAATTAACCACGGTACCACCCGTATTGCCGCAAAAGCGACCTCTCGTGAAAGCTCAGTCAAGCTCTCGGACTGTAACGGGTCCACCCGTAAATTCTTACTGAAATTCGGAATTTCCGCTCCGATACGAGACTGCCGTCGGACACCGCACCGTCTTTCACCTGCCGACGGCTCTCTGAAACGGCAAACTCCGAAAACATAATATCATCACAGCGTTTAGCAATTTTATTTGAGAAAAGTATACCCCATCCGAAACGTTTTGTCAATAGATTTTTTTAATGCAATCATTAAAAAATATCATCGAAAAGACTCACTCGACGTTGACTTTTCCGCTTTGCCAAAGCACGCCGAAGGAGTTGCCGCAACGGAACTTACCGAGCTTTGCGGCAGAAATAAATCGGACGTTTCGAGAATAATTCTTCAAATAAAAAAGGATTCGTCACAAAGAAGAAAAGCGGAAAAATCCTAACGCGCAAGAGTTTTTCTAACCGAGAAAGGCGAAAGAACAGCCGATTGCATAAACGAACACACCGAAAAAGAGTCGAATCTCGAAAGTTTCGGACTTCGGCGACGAACAGAGAACCGTTTTTACACTTATATTTAGCTTATTTCGGCAAATCTCAAAAAATCAAGCACCGATAAAATCGACGCACCGACTCTTTCCGATACGTAAAACGCACACTCGCAAATTCAAAAAACGGCACCCGTTTTCAAAGCGGGCGCCGTTCTTTGAATTACAGCTGTTCGGCAAGTTCCAAAATCATCTTTTCGGTTTTTTCCCAACCGAGACACGGGTCTGTTATCGACTGACCGTATACCGAACCGTCGGGCTTTTGGTTTCCGTCCTCAATATACGATTCTATCATAATTCCTTTGACAATTTCACGTATTCCGTCGCTGTGCCGCATACTGTGAAGTATTTCTTTTGCTATTCTGGGCTGTTCTTCCCAATGCTTACCCGAATTTGCGTGATTTGCATCGACTATGACAGCGGGATTCGAAAGTCCGCTTTTACCGTAAAGCTCGCATATATTCTGAAGGTCCTCATAGTGGTAATTCGGAACAGAGCGTCCGTTTTTGTTGGAATATCCTCTCAAAATGGCGTGAGTCAGCGGATTTCCTTTGCTCTTAACCTCCCACCCCGCAAAAACGAAAGTATGGCCGTGCTGTGCTGCCGTCACCGAATTCATCATGACGGATAAATCGCCGCCCGTCGGATTTTTCA
The DNA here is from genome assembly GCA_964466085.1 of uncultured Ruminococcus sp. Classification (GTDB taxonomy): domain Bacteria; phylum Bacillota; class Clostridia; order Oscillospirales; family CAG-272; genus RUG14199. Next base: position 9,541 of record CAYXMB010000006.1, on the reverse strand, counting down.
TGCCGACCGGAACATCGAGTCCGCTTGCCGTGAGCCTGTGAAGCTGATTTTCAACGGAACGTGCGCCTACGGCAACATATGAAAGGCAGTCGGAGAGATACTGAGTGTTTTCGGGATACAGCATTTCATCCGCACCCGAAAAGCCCGACTGTTCCATCACGCTTATGTGAAGTCTGCGAATCGAAATAAGCCCTTTCAAAAGGTCGGGTGAGCTTGTGGGATTCGGCTGATGAAGCATTCCTTTATAACCGTCACCCGTCGTTCTGGGTTTATTTGTATAAATTCTCGGCACTATCAATATTTTATCCGAAACTTTCTCCTGCACACGGCGAAGTCGGCATACGTAATCGAGAACCGCATCTTCCCTATCGGCGGAGCAGGGACCGACAAGAAGAATGAGCCTTTTGTCGGCACCTGTGAAAATGTTTCTTATTTCGGCATCGTTTGACGCTTTTTTCTTTGCGAGTTCGTCCGACAGCGGATACATTTCACGTATTACTCTTGCCGTCGGCATCTCTCTTTTAAATTCCATGTTTTTCATTTTATTTATCCTCTTTTCCGTCAAATTCCGCCCGACGTTCGGTCGAAATCTGCATTATTTCGCGAAGTTTCGCATCATTACCGTCGACAATGCATTTTCGCATATCTTCTATAGTGGCGATAAACGCATCCATTTGCGACAAAAGTTGTTCTTTGTTCATCAAAAACAGTTCGCTCCACATCTCGTCGTTGATTTTCGCAATTCTCGTCAAATCTCTGAACGAATCTCCGCTGTATGCGGCATAGTTCCCGTTGCTTTTGCACGTCATAAGCGAAACGGCGATACAGTGTGTCAGCTGAGACAAAAAGGCTATCATCTCATCGTGCTTTTCGCACGTCAGTTCGGTCACGTTTTTGAATCCGAGTTCGGTGCCGAGTGCTTTGCAAATTTCAATTGCCTCCTCAGTATTTCTTTCGGTCGGGGTGACTATAAAATTCGCTCCTTTGAATATATCTTTCGATGCGTTCTCAATACCGTAAACTTCTCGTCCCGCCATAGGGTGAGAAGCTATGAATTCAACGTCGGGTCGAAGCATTTTCTGAATTTTATCGACTACTCCGCATTTCACGCCAGTAACATCGGATATAACCGCACCGCTTTTGAGCATTTTTTGATTTTCCTCAATCCATTTTATGAAAATATGAGGGTAAAGCGCAAAAATCACAAGGTCAAATCCGCTCATATATTCAAAATCGGGGTTTTGAGCACCGTGCTTTATAAAGCCTTTTTCGAGAGCGTATTCAACCGATTTCGCATTGCAGTCGACTCCGCCGACTTCGAAACCTTTCGACGACAAAGCCTCCGCATAACTGCCGCCCATAAGTCCGAGCCCCACTATGCATATTTTAATATTTTTGTCAAGCACCTAAAGTCACCTCCAATCCGAGTGACGATATTTTCTCAAAATAATCGGGGAAACTTTTGCGTATTGCCTCAACGCCCGAAATTTTTCCGCCTACAGCCGATAAGAGAAGCGCCAAAGCCATAACTATTCTATGGTCGTTATGACTTTTCACCGTTTCAAGCGGCGCATGAATTTTCGATGGATAAACACACACGGCGTTATCCGATACATCAACGGAAATTCCGAATTTTCGCATTTCCGAAGCCATAACATCGGCTCTGTCGCTTTCCTTTATTTTAAGCCGCTTTGTCCCCGTGAATTTCGCTCCGTTTTGAACGGCGGCACAGGCAAACAACACCGGGGCAAGGTCGGGACATGCGGAAACGTCGAGTGTCGGCATACCCACTTTTAGTTCGTCGAAAAACGAAAGACATACTTTGTCGCCTTGAATACTTTCAAAATTCAATCCGTCAACCTCCACACATCCGCCGAAAAGGTTAAAGGCGTACAGTGCGGCGGCGTTGGACCAATCACCTTCGACATTTTGCACCGACGCCGCATATTTTTGCCCGCCGACGATTTCGAAGTGATTTTCGCTTTTTTCGGATACAAAAACTCCGAAGCGTGACATTACGTCGAGAGTAATATCTATATACGGCCTGCTTTCAACGGGAGGCGTAATAACGAGAGTGCTGTTTTCTTCGAGAAGCGGCAGTGTTAGCAAAAGTCCGCTTGCGAACTGACTGCTCACGTTTCCCGGTATTTCGAAATGCCCTCCTTTGAGCTCTCCGCAAAGCGAAACCGTATTTTCGGAAACTTTAACGCCGATACCTTTTTTCGAGAAAAGCTCGTCGTAAACTCCGACTCCACGTGAAATCAGTTTTTCCGTTCCTTTGAAAACCGCCTTGCCGTACAAAGCAAGTGCGACGGGCATTAAAAATCGCAGTGTACTCCCGCTTTCGTTGCAATCGAGCACGGGAGGGAAACTTTCCGCCTCCGATATCGGTTGCACCGTGACTTTGTCTTTACTCCTTTTGTATTTTGCGCCGAGTGCCTCAATACAGCCGAGAGTCGCCGACATATCGTCGCTGTCGGATATGCCGTTGATTTCGCTTGTTCCGTCGGCAAGGGCCGAACAAATAAGCATACGGTGCGCATAGCTTTTCGAATACGGCGCCGTCGCCTTGCCGACAGCCTTTCCTTTCTTTATTTCGGCAGTCATCGGATATCCCCTTCAATCAGAAAATCCAGCGCTTCGAGATATCCGTCGAAGCCTTTTCCCGAAACGGTTTTTTTGCATACGGCACGGACAAAGCTCGTTTTTCTGAATTCTTCTCTTGAATCGACGTCACTTATATGAACCTCAACAGTCGGTATTCCCACCGCTTTCACGGCATCGGCTACGGCAACGCTTGTATGGGTATATGCCGCCGGATTGAAGACTATTCCGTCGATTTTTTCGAAATACGCTCTCTGTATTTCATCGACGATATCTCCCTCGTGATTTGACTGATAAAATTCGACTTCAACGTTCTTTTTTTTCGCATGGTCTTTTATCAGCGAAACGAGATCGTCATACGTCCTCTTTCCGTATATTTCGGGCTCTCTTATACCGAGAAAATTAATATTCGGTCCGTTTAAAATCAAAATTTTCATTCGATAAACTCCTGATTATTTCTTCTGCGACATCTTCGGGTGTACCGCAGTTTTTTATATGAATATCGGACGCCGCACGGTAAATCGGCTCTCTTTCTTCATACATTCGGCAAAGCTTCCCGCAGTCCGACGAAAGAGGTCTGTCACTTGAGGCAAAAAGCTTTTCAAGCGGTCTGTCAAGGAAAACGCAAATGCCGTTTTTCTTCATTGAAACTACGTTTTCCGCCGACAGCACGGCGCCTCCGCCCGTTGCAATCACACGGCCTTTCGGTTTCGAAAGTTCCGCTATTATTTCAGCCTCAAGCTCCCTGAACCGTGCCTCGCCGTTTTTTTCGATGCATTCGGCAGGCGTTATACCGTATTTCTCTTTAAAGGCAACGTCGGCATCGCAAAACGGCATGTTCGCATAAGAAGCCGCTTTTTTGCCGACGGTACTTTTTCCCGAAGTCGGCATACCTATTAAGAAAACGTTTCGCCTTTTCTTTAACATATATCCGTAAACTTCCGTCGTAACGGATAAATCGATTTTTGAGTTTTTGAAAAGAGCGGATGCCGCAACAGCCTGAGCGCACAACATATAAAGTCCTCCCGTTGCGGGAATTCCGAGCTTTTCGGCCATTTGAACAAATCTCGTTCGAAGGGGGTTGTATATCACGTCGCACACCCCTTCGAGACATCCGAAATCGGACAAATCAAGCGGTATACCGTCGCTTTTCGGATACATTCCGACAGGTGTCGTGTTGATTATTATTTCGGCATCGGAATGCTCTCTTTTTAAAGTTTCGTAATCCGTCGCAAAATCGGTTTTCTTTCTTGAAACTTTGATAATTTCCGCAGCGCCGAGCTTTTTTGCAAGTGCCGTTGCGGTTTCGGAAGTTCCGCCGGTACCGAGAATCACCGTTTTTTTGCCCGAAACGTTTATCCCGTTTTTATTCAAAAGAGCTTCCATTCCTATAATATCGGTATTGTATCCGTAAAGTTTTCCGTCTTTGTTTACAACCGTATTGACGGCTCCGATTGCTTTTGCGCCGTCGGATATACCGTCAAGATAAGGGATAACGTCCCGCTTATACGGGATAGTCACGTTTATCCCGCAAAAATCCCTTTTTTTCATGAAAGTTTCGAGATTTTCGGGGGAAAGCTCGCAAAGCTCATACGAATATCCGCCGATTTTTTCGTGAATCTCGCATGACCAGCTGTGTGAGAGTTTCTCACCTATGAGACCGTATTTCAATCCCTCACCCCCTTAATCGGGAAATCTGTTCCGAAACGGCTTGCAAGCAAATCGCATACGGCAAGTGCCGTAACGCTGTTGATAACGGGACAGATTCTCCTTATTATTGCGGGGTCGTGTCTGCCGTGAATTGTAATTTCACATTCTTCTTTTTTTATAAAATCAACCGTTTTTTGCGTTTTTCCGATTGAGGGAGTGGGTTTTACGGCACAGTTGAAAACAATGGGCATTCCGTTGGTTATCCCGCCGTTTATCCCGCCGTTATTGTTGGTTTTCGTTGCGATTTTTCCGTTTGAAATTCCGAATTCGTCGTTGCAGGCGCTTCCTCTGTCGCGCGAAAAATCGAAACCTTTCCCGAATTCTATTCCTTTTATTGCTCCGACGGCAAAAAGAGCATGGGATATAATTCCCTCCACGCTGTCAAAGCAAGGCTCGCCGACTCCTGCGGGAATACCGCATACGGCACTTTGGGTAATGCCGCCCACACTGTCTCCTTCACTGCGGGCTTTCGATATTTCCTCTTTCATTCTTTCGCCGGCGTCGACGTCTAAAACGGGAAAGGCCTTTTCGCAAAGCGAAGCGATGTCTTCTTCGACGTTTGAAAACTCACGGTCGGAAATTTCACGGCATTTCAAAATATGAGTGCCTACCGTTATACCGCATTTTGCAAGCATGGGAATCAAAATACCGCCTGCGGCAACGAGAGCGGCCGTTACACGACCGGAAAAGTGCCCGCCGCCACGATAGTCCTCGAAGCCGTGATACTTGCAATATGCCGCATAATCGGCGTGAGAAGGTCTTGCCTTACCGTAATCGTAATCGGAGCTTCTCATATCGCCGTTTTCTATAACAATACAAACCGGAGTACCCGTTGTTTTCCCGTTAAATACACCGCTTAATATTTTGAAGTTATCACTTTCTTTTCTTAAAGTCTCAAGCTCCGATGCGGGGCGCCTTTCGGCAAGTATTTTTTCAATAAAACCGCAGTCGACGTCAACACCCGGTGATATACCGTCGAGTACGCACCCGACGGCGTCTCCGTGACTTTCTCCGAACAAGGTCAGAGATACGCTGTTTCCGAAAGTGTTTTTCATAACAATACCTCCGTCATATCGGCTATATCGGATAAATCAAGCTCTTTAAATTCGAAAGAACCGATTTTGTCAACCCAAACCGATGTAATCCCCTTTCCCGATTTCTTTTTATCGTGTGATACCAAAGGTAAAATTTCGTCAGACGTGTAAACGGTTTTCGTCGGAAGCGAAAATTTCTCATAGAGAGCGAGAAGTCTCTTTCTCACCTCGTCCGAGCACATCGCAAGCATACCGAGTGCCACACATTCGCCGTGAAGCATATTTCCGCAAGACAGCGCCTCAATCGCATGACCCACCGTGTGACCGAAGTTCAAAACCCGACGAAGTCCCGTCTCATACGGGTCTTTTTCGACAATCTTCTTTTTTATATAAAGAGCGGGATATATTATTTTTTCGGCAAGTGCCACACCGCATTCTTCGCCCTCCAAAGTTTCAAACAAATCGGCATCGCACGTCGTCGCCATTTTAATTACTTCGGCAAAACCCGAATTCAACTGCCTTTCGTCAAGCGTTTCGAGAAGCGACGGGTCGATTATAACCTTTTTCGGCATCTTAAAAGCACCGACGCTGTTTTTAACACCTCCGAAATCAATCGCCGTTTTTCCGCCGATTGACGAATCGACCTGAGACAAAAGAGTCGTCGGTATATTGTAAAAATCTATCCCTCTCATATAGCACGATGCCGCAAATCCGCTCAAATCGCCTACAACACCACCGCCGACGGCAACAACGCAGTCTCTTCTGCCGATCCCGAACTCAAGCATACGATGCAAAATACTTTCCAAAGAACCTAACGTTTTAGACCCTTCCCCTTCGGGCAAAGTCAAAATTTTCGATTCGGAGCACGCATTCGCCACAACTTCGGCATATTGTTTCGGAACACCGCTGTCGGTTATTATAAATACTTTTCGGTTAAGGTCAAGATAGGACGCAATTTTTTTCAAAGCTCCGTTTTCAATCACTATCTCGTAAGATGCGTCTTCGTGTTTTCCTTTTACAATCATTTTACCTCACCCGTAATTCTCTCCGTGCCGAACGTACCGACAAGCTTAAGTCTCGCACATACGGCGGAAAGCTCTCTCATCATGTTTTCCCCGTCGCTGTTGTGAATATTTCCTTCGGCTTCGATATAAAAATAGTAATTCCACTGAAGTCCTTTCATCGGACGGCTTCTGAGACTTCTCATATTAAAACCGTGAGCTCCGATAATATTAAGCGTCTGCGCAAGCGCTCCCGCTCTGTTTTGTACGGTGAAAACGAGAATGAAATTTTCTCCGGAACGGTTTTTATTGGCACCGTTCGGAACTCTCGAAAGTGCCGCAAAGCGGGTTGTGTTTCCGTTTACGTCGTTAATACCTCTTTCAAGCACGCAAAGTCCGAGCATTTCCGCCGTTTTCTCCGATGCAATGGCGGCAACGTCATTTGCGCCTTGCTCTTTTATGTAATTTGCGGCAGCGGCGGTATTGGAAAATTCTTCCGTTTCAAAGCTGTGTTTCTTTATAAATTCGCTACACTGATGAAGCGCCTGCGGATGGCTTACGACTTTTTTTATTCCGCTCGCCGTTGCGCCCTCACACGCTACAAGGCAATGTCTTATCGGTAAATCGAATACGCTGTTAACGTACAATTCACCCGAAAACAAAAGATCCATAACGGCACCGACCTCTCCCGCATAGCTGTTCTCTATCGGAAGTACCGCACAGTCCGCCTCGCCTTTTTCGACGGCGTGATACGCATCGGCAAAATCGCCGTAACTTTCGGTCGACGCTTCGGGAAACATTTCAAGAGCCGCAATATCGGCATAAGCACCTTCAATCCCCGAATACGCAACGGTCATTTTGCCGTTAAGTCTCGACTGATACGCACACGACAGCTCAATATTGTTTTTGAGAAACGATACGTAGTACGATTGCACGGTTTCATCGTCGATAAAGTGTCGGCAACGCTCGACGACTTCGGCCTCCCTTGCCGCATCTTTCACGGAAAGACCGTGCTCCTTTTTATATAAAGCGACCTCTTTCGCACATTCCATGCGGCGTTTGAATAAACCCGCCATATCCGAATCGATTCCGTTTATCTCGTTTCTTATTTCTTCAAGTTCTCTCATTGTCTCTACCCCGTTTTGTATTGTCCGAATTTAAATTTTAAAAAAGCGACCTCTCGGAGGCCGCCAACATTTACAGTAATATCATACCCGCACTGTAAAATTGCCCGACATCCGACGTGGAAAAAAGCCTTTAAAATAAGTAAAGGCCGCAAAGCAAAACAAAAAAGCGCAGTACTCAAAAAAGCATACCGCACTGTCAAGTATGAAAAGGAAAGCTGAGGATATCGAATTACGTCTTGCGCTTGATTCGGTTGCGTTTTTCATTTGATTTCCCGTCCTTTCCCAACGTTTACAGGTTTATTATACACGCTTTTCGATTTTTGTCAATAGTCATTATCGAAATATCCATTACTTTTATTAATCGAACAAACCCGGAAAGCGGTGACCGTCACCTTCGGGAGGGATAATACGGCGATAATATCTTTATATTTTTCCGTAAATTCTAACACCGAATACAACTTTCGAATTGCATCGTTGCATTTACTTTGAGAATTTACTCTTTTATATTTTCCCGATTTTTTATCAAAACCCATTGCATTTTTCAAGTACGCATGATATAATCAAACAGGAATTGAAACATGTTTCAAAACCCGGTTTGAAACAGATTAAAAAGGAGGCAAATATGTCGGGTAAGAAAACGGCGGAAATGGAAACCAAACGAGCGCACTTGCTTTGCTGTGCGGCAAAACTCTTTTTACAGCACGGCTATTCCGACACATCAATGCGTGAGCTTGCAAAAAGCGCAGACGTCCCCACGAGTGCATATTATCAGTCATTCGGAGATAAAGAGGGAGTACTGTACGAGCTTGTAAAATATGTTTTACACAGGCAATTCGATGTCGCATCCGAGCTTGTCAAAGATTTTCCGGAAGACAGGATATTTTATTATGCGGTGGAAACCACTTTGCAACTTTATCTGACGGAATCGGGCGAAAACATCCGAGACCTTTATGCGACGGCATATTCGCTGAAAAAGACAACGGAGCTGATCCAAAGCACCATTACCGATAAGCTCGAATATGTATTCGGAGAAAAGTTGCCGAAATACGAAAAAAAGGACTTTTACAAGAAAGAAATAGCATCGGGCGGTATAATGAGAGGATTTATGACGATTCCGTGCGACATGTGGTTCACAATGGACCAAAAAGTCGAGGCATTTCTCGAAAACACTTTTCTTCTGTATCGAATACCCGAAGAAAAGATACGTCAGGCAATCGAATTTGTGTCGCAATTCGATTTTACGACAATTGCGAAAAACATGATAGACACTATGCTGTGCGAATTGAGCGAGAATTCAAAGTGACGGCGAAAATCACCGTTTGAATCGGTCTTTCCCACACATTCGAAAGCGCAAAAAATTTTATTTTTCACATATAAAACAAATAAGGTAAATCCCCCACAAACATTTCTTAGGAGGTAACAAAGCATGAAACAGAAAACAAAATTACGAAACAGGCTGTTAAGCCTGCTGCTTGTATCGGTAATGATATTCGGTATGATACCGTTCACCGGCACAACGGCGGCAGCGGCAAGTGCCTACAACGGCACACCCGTCACACCGACGAAAATTACCGAAAGCAACTACGTATCTTTCGGTCTCACGGCAAGCAACTGGAGCGGCTTTAAAGATTATTACGCAATACGCAGTGCCGCCGAGCTTTACGGATTTGCAAGCATAGTCAATGCCTCGACATCTCGCACAGCCATAAATGCCGTGCTTTTGCAGGATATCGTCGTAAACACCGACGTATCGTCGTCATCGGCTTACTCGTGGACTCCTATGGGAACCACCTCATATCCGTATCTCGGAACATTTGACGGCAACGGTCACACAATAAGCGGTATATACGTGAACTCATCGTCGTCAAACGTCGGTTTGTTCAGCGCATTCGGTCTTTACGGATTTACAAGCATGTCTTACATTAAAAATCTGACCGTTTCAAATTCGTATATTCGCGGCAACAGCTACGTCGGCGGACTCGTAGGCAGTGTGGGCAGCTCAAGCACGAACATCGAAAATTGCAAAATCGCATCCGACGTTACGGTTATCGCAACGGGAAGCGGA
>CAYXMB010000005.1:0-20883 GCA_964466085.1 uncultured Ruminococcus sp. | reverse complement strand
CGAATTCGGGCGCACGGGAACGCTTCGCGGAGCCGCCGTCGGCGATGTTTTGAGCTTCACGGAACAGGACGGTAAGGAATACGCCGCTTATTTTGAAAAAATCTTTTCCCTTGACAAAAAAAAGATAAGTGCGGGAGACGGAGATTATATACTTTATTCTCTCGCCGATATCACCGAACTTGAAAATACGAAAAGACGGCTTGAAGAAAGAGCCGTAGTCGTTGCTTATGTCATGGTCGACAACCTTGACGAGCTTCTCCGCCATGAGCAGGAGGAATACAGAAACTCGGCGTCCGCTGCGGAAAAAGTTCTCAGAACTTGGGCGGCGCAGGCAAACGGAATACTGAAAGAATACCAGCATGACCGTTACATTTTCATATTCGACGCCGAAACGTTTTACGAATTCGAAAAACACGGATTCGACGTTCTCGACAAAGTCAGAAGTATCAGAGTCGGTGAGGGAAGTATTCCGATAACAGTTTCAATCGGTATTTGCAACGGGGAGGGAACGCTTGCCGAAAAAGAAAAAGGTGCTCAGGCGGCGCTTGAAACCGCTCTCCAACGAGGCGGAGATCAAGCAGTCGTAAAGAACCGTGACGGCACCCAGAGCATTTACGGAGGCAGAACGAAAACTTTGCAGAAAAAAACGAAAGTCCGTGCGAGGACGGTCGCAAGTAAACTTCTCGTTTTGATTTCCGAAGCTTCCAACGTGATAATAATGGGGCATAAGCGCCCCGACTTCGATGCGTTCGGTGCATGCATCGGAGTTGCGAAACTTGCCGAATTCTGCGGGGTTAAAGTAAATATCGTAACCGATTTTTCTTTCGGCGGAATTGAAAAATGTCTCGACCGTATAAAGGACGAGGGAAAATACAACGGTATTCTGGTGAACAGAGAAGCGGCGGCCGATATGGTTACTCCCGATACTTTGCTTGTCATTGTCGACGTCAATAATCCGGCGGTTTACGAAGAACCTTTGCTTGCCGAAAGCTGTGAGAAAATAGTGGTTATCGACCACCACAGAAAAACGGCGGAATTTGCGAAAGAGCCGATAATTTCATATATAGAACCGTCGGCTTCGGCAACGTGCGAGCTTGTTTGCGAAATGCTTGAACAGGTTTTGCCGGACGATGCGCTTTTGCCGTGCGAGGCGGATTTGCTTTTTGCCGGAATACTTCTCGACACGAATCAGTTTAAGAAAAATACGGGTACGAGAACGTTCAGTGCGGCGCTTTACCTGAAGGACAAAGGAGCCGATATTTCCACCGTACAGGAATTTTTCAAAACTTCTCTCACCGAATACGAGAGGGAAAACAAGTTTCGCTCCAACGTATTTATTTACCGTGACACGACGGCAATTTCGATAGGAAGCGGAATAGGAGATGCCGATGACAGCATACCCGCATCAAGAGCTGCGGATAAGCTTCTCGAACTCGAAGGAATCAAAGCGTCGTTCGTTCTTATAAGAATCAAGGATTCGATTCATATTTCGGCACGAAGCGTCGGTACGATAAACGTCCAGCTGATTCTCGAAGAATTGAGGGGAGGCGGACATTTCGACTCGGCGGGAGCTCAAATTAAAGGTACCTCTATTGACGAGGTTGTCGAAAAACTGAAAGCGGCAATCGATAAATACCTCGATTCCGATTCAACTCATTGAATTACAAAAAAGGAGATAAAGGGTTATGAAAGTAGTTTTACTGAAAGATGTTAAAGGACAGGGCAAAAAGGATCAGGTCGTAAACGTTTCCGACGGATATGCGAGAAACTACCTTTTGCCGAAGGGCTTGGCTGTGGAAGCCGACGCCAAAGCAATGAACGATATCAAAAACAAAGAGGCCGCCAAAGCCCATAAAATCGAAATGGAAAAGGCGGCGGCAAACGAAATCAAGAACCGTCTTTCCGAAGCTGTCGTAAAAATAAAAGGCAAAGCGGGAACCGACGGAAAGCTTTACGGCTCCGTTACAACAAGCGAAATCGCAGACGAGCTCAAAAAGCAGCACGGAATAGAGGTCGACAGAAGAAAAATCGTGTCCGACGGGCCGATAAAAGCGTTCGGAACGTATACGCTTGACGTAAAGCTCTATCCCGAAATAACGGGAAAAATAACGGTTGTTGTATTCGATTGATTTTCATCGGAGGAAAATATGGACGAAGAATACGGTAGAGATAATAATGTTCCTTTTTCCATAGAAGCGGAACAGGCGGTGCTCGGCTCTGTACTCAGAGAACCGAGTTGTCTTGACAATTTAATAGGAATGATTGCCTCGAACGATTTCTATCTTGTGCAACACAAGGAGATATTTCGCGCAATGGAGGGCATGTATCTTAAAAGCCGGGATATCGATATAGTAACTCTCGTCGACGAACTTGTCAAAGAAGGGGTTTACACGGAAGCCGGCGGAAAAGAATATATAAATGCTATCTATAACGCCGTTCCGACTGCGTCCAACGCCGATGACTATGCCGCGATAGTTCTTGACAAGAGTGTCGCAAGACAGCTGATAAGCGCATGTGCGGATATTTCAAACGATGCATATGCCGAGAAATATACCTCAAAAGAACTCATAGAGCAAGCGGAAGATAAAATCTATAAGATATCCGACAGCCGTGAAAATCACGATTTTATACATATTAAAGATGCGCTTGCACTGACGTTCAAAAGAATTACCGATACGAAGAACACGTCACCCGATAAAATCGGAATGAAAACCGGATTCGGCCTTATCGACCGTTTTATAATCGGCATGAACAAAGGCGATTTCGTTCTCGTCGGTGCCCGTCCCGGTGTCGGTAAAACGTCTTTTGTCATGAACGTTGCCGTTAATGCGGCAATCAGAAACCCCGATAAGAAAGTGTGCGTGTTCTCACTTGAAATGTCGGCGGAACAGCTTGCAACGAGGCTTCTCGCAAGCGAGGCATGCGTTGATTCGACAAAGCTCCGTTCGGCACAGCTTTCAACCGAAGAATACGCAAAGCTCGGCCAAGCGGCAGGGCACCTTTCACAGTGCCAAATCCTCATTGACGACTCGACCGATTCAACGGTATCAAGCATAAAAGCAAAGCTTCGCAGAACGGATAACGTGGGTCTTGTTATTATCGACTATCTCGGACTTATGCAAGGTGAAAAAGAGGATAGGAGACGTTCCGAGAACAAAGCCAACGAAGTTGCCGCAATATCGAGAAATCTGAAACTCATGGCAAAAGATTTTGAAATCCCCGTTTTGACGTGCGCTCAGCTTAACCGTGAATCCGAAAAAAGAACGGGAAACACGAGCCGTAAGCCGACACTTGCCGACTTCCGAGATTCGGGTGCAATCGAGCAGGACGCCGACATAGTATTCCTTCTTTCTCATCCGCAAGTCGACGAATCGAAGGATGCGGAGAGCAGACTTGATGCTATTAAAAAAGTAGACGTCGATATTGCCAAAAACCGTCACGGCTCGGTAGCAACCGTAAGCATGGGTTGGCAACCCGAATATACGAGATTCGTCGAAGTGGACGACTCCGTTTCGGAACTCTGAATAAATTTAAAAAGCCGTCGGAAATCACCCGACGGCTTTGTTATAAAACAGTCGGACTTTTCAAAGCCCGATTGATTTTTAAAAAGGAGGCAAAATCACATTGCCCCCTTTTTTCTTCGGTTCGAATCAGTTGGAAGATGACGATGATGAAAGTGTAACGGGAATAACCGTGTTAATCTTACTTTCGTTAATCTCAACGGTGTAAGTTTCCGCCATTTCGTCATAATCGGCACTGTAATCTTTGTTTCTGAGAGCGCTGTCAACTTCGGCTTCCCATGCGGTAAGCTCGCTGTCGCCCGCATAGTATACTATAAATACTCCCGATTCTTCGGTTGAAATATACTTGCTGACCTCGCCGACAACCGCATCTTCGGAATAAAGCACTTCGCTGTACGGTTCATCTTTGTCGATGTTATTTATTATATCGTGAAGGTGTCCCGACTCCGAATATTTCTCGGTGAGCTCAAGGAAGGATTCGGCTGTTTTGTCGCCGGAATTCCATTCGGAAATGATTTCATCGGCTTTCGCACTTGCTCCGGCTTCATCCGTGTAGGTGGAGTTGGTGAGGTAAATATAAGCGCCGTTTTTCGTTGTGTAGTCTTCGATATAGGAAGTTGCATTGAGAATATAAACAGTGTAAGAGCCTTTTTCGTCATCCGAGTCGATATACGTGTCGCCCACTTCGGTTTCGGCATCAAACGCCCATTTTGCAACTTCTTCGCCCGCACTGCTCTTTGTTACTTTCGTCGTGAGAAGGCCTTCGACCGTGCTGTTAATCGAATCCTCGTCGAGCTCGTCGCCGTCTTCAAGTTCGGCCGTTTCCTTATCGACAAGGTAATCTTTAACGTATGCCTTGAAGCTGTCGAGAGAAGTTGTTCCGGCAAGAGCCTCGCCTTTCGCTTTCATTGCGGCGATATCGTCCGCAGAGTATTTACCGTCGGAATCCGCTGTTGCGGCAAACGTGTATTTCGCATAATCGACGTAGGTGTAAGTATCTTTGTTTTCGTTGAAATACGTCGTGTAATCTTCATCGGTATATTCGTAGCTTTCGGATACGATATTTGCATATTTGGTCGCAAGCTCCGAGAGTTCAAGGCACTTTTTCATATCCTTGAGATTAACGCTTGTTCCGAAAATGAGCTTGATATAAGTGTTCGCATCGTATCCGTACTGCGTTGCCGCCGATTTATAACTTTCTATCGTCTCGTCGATTTCTTCGTAGCTTTCGTCATCAAGCGTTACGCCGTTCTTGTTTGCAGCTTCGCAAAGGACGAGAATCTGCTGTGCCTGGCTCTTTGCGGAGCTCATAAAATAATCGTACCACGTGGAGGAACCGTCCGCCGACGTCTGTTCTTTCAGACTCTTTGTCGTATCGAGTCCGAACGAAGAAAGATAGTTGCTGTACTGATTTGCGAAATTTTGATATGTCGAATTGAAGAAATATGTCATCATGGATTCCGAAATTTTGTAATTTTCGGAGGACATAACCGTTGTATTTCTTTCGATAATACCGCTCGTTATAATTTGTTCATACGCAAAAAGCGCTAATGCAAGAGCAAACATCAATATAACGCAAACTATGATGATTGTGTTCTTAACGGAAGTCTTTTTCTTCGCTTTTTTCTCAGCCGCCTTTCTTTCGAGCTTCTGAGCTTTGCGCTCAGCTTGGATTTCCATTCTGTTTTTAGCATCTTTCGCCATGCCTGTAAATCCGCCTTTCGTATAATTCATTGTTAACGTAAATTCAAGTGAAACTCACGTTTTCACCTGCGGGATGACCCGATTGACTTATTATACCACAGGTTTTATAAAATTTCTACCCCTTTTTTTACTTTTTTATATTAATTTGCGCAAACTATGCTTCAAACGGTGAAAAAAAGGGTCGGCAAAATCGAATCGGAACGTAAAATCGCGCCGACTTTCATATCCGACTTCGAAAATCGGAAACGTCGACCGTTTTTATTTAAAAACAAATCGGAAATTTCGTGCGATGTTTACGGCATGTCATTCGGAAACACTTTGATTTAGAAATTTCACGTCTCCCGCCGTGTGCGGAAACAGTTTGAGTTTCTCGCCGCATAAGTCCTCTTTTCTCATGTCAACCGCCGTTATCCGATTGCCGAAATAGGTTTTTAAATAATAAATTCCTTTGTCGGCATTGTAGCATACGGCGTAAGCCGTATATTCCTCTCCTCCTTCCTCAACCTCGCAACAGCCCAGCGGTTGACTTACAAAATCCAGAATGTGAAACGTCTGACAAACGCTTTCGCTCTCCCCTTTGAATTTTTTCGAAAATCTTCTTGCAAAGGCGGCACGCACAAAGCGTGATTGCGACGATAAATCTCCGGGAAGTCCGAGAGCCCCCATTCCTCTGCTGTACATATCAAGCGGCTCTCCGAAATGGTTTTTCGGCTGTCTCGGTGAAAGGGAAGCAAAATTGCAAAGATTTTGAATTTGAAATTCAAAGGGCGGATTATTCGTCAATACTCCGACCGCATTGTCGTAAATTTTAATTCCGTCCGAAACCGATTCAACCGTAATCGCACCGCTTTTGTCGGCAATTATCCAGTGGAGAGGTGACGGTAGAAGTTTTTCGTTAAACGCTTCGTTTGTAATGTTGATTTTCGAAAGGACTTCTTTCGCTTCGACCACACTCCCGCATTTTCCGAGTATATACGGAATGAATTCGAACTGCGCAACGTTTCGAAATCCTTTTTTATATTCTCCGTAATATGCGTTTTTTTCAAACCTGAGCCCCGCCGCACAAAGTCCCGCCTCGTTTACGGCATCGAAAAAAAGCGGATACCCGCCGACAACAAGTGCCGTTCCCATTGTTGCGTATTTAATGTTTCCGTCCGTTTTTCGAAACTCCAAATTGAAATTTCTCGGCATAACCACCGTTTCTTCTCCGTAGGAAACATCGAAATCCAAAGTTCTTCCGAAATAAAAATCGTTCGATTTATAAGTTATGGCAGTGCACATTTTACTCCTCCGAAATGTTCTTCGGTAATTATTTTTTTCAAAATTATCAAATCAATTCGGTGGAAAGAAAAATCGGTACGCACTTTGCAAAACCCCGAAAACAAATTCCGCCGCAAGTCAAAACCTGCGGCGGAAAATATATGCTTTTGTTTTTGATTATTTTCTTTTTTTGCCGAATATTGCGAGAAGCCTTAATATTTGCAAAAGCGACGTGACAACGCTTGCGACGTAAGTCAAAGCGGCAGCGGCAAGCATTGTTCTGCCACCCGGATATTCGCTCTGCGAAAGGAAATTCGCATCTTTTATTTCTTCAAGAGCCCGTCGGGATGCGTTTATTTCAACGGGAAGCGTAACAATTTGAAACAGAAGAATCGCACATTCGGCAATTATTCCGACGTAAATCAGAGGGTAAGATGCGAAAACGCAACCTATGGCTATGGCAAAATATCCGAGATACGACGAGATACGGGTTACGGGCACGAGAGACGAGCGGATTCTCATAAAAGTATATCCCGTATCGTCCTGAATCGCATGACCGCACTCATGACATGCCACCGCAATCGATGCTATTGACGTGCCGTTGTAAACGGCGGATGAAAGATTGACCTGCTTTTTCTTCGGATGATAGTGGTCGGTGAGCTTTCCCGATACCTCCGACACCGAAACCTCCGATAAGCCGTGACGGTTCAGCATAATCCTTGCGGCGTCCGCTCCCGTCAAAGCACGGGAGGAATTAATCTTTGAATATTTCGAGTAGCTTGCCGAAATAAAAGCCTGCGCTCCGAGAGTAATAATCAGTGCTATTGCCGTAAGTCCGTAATAAATAAAAATATCGCTCATTTTTTCTCCTTGTTTAATCAGTTTGCCCGCAATCCGAAAAATTTTGCGTAGCGAGATTATTCTGAGTGAGAATACCGCAAAATTCGGTATCAACCCCGTGTATACCGATAAACGTCGGACGTAACTTTTTTTCGCACAGCGGTATATCAAAATCTCACGTGAATACAGGCTGCGGCAGAAAGACTGTTCTTCCTGCCGCAGATTGCTTATCAAATCTTACAGTTTTTTTCGTATCCCCAACATTCTCCGTCAAGGGATAATTTTCCGCGATGTCCGTTGAGATTATCTCCGTCGGAGTTTTCTTCGTAATGTATACAGTCAATACATTTCTTTTTCACGAGCTGTTTGAGGCGATTGTCATACTCCTGTCGGCAAAGAACGGTTACCTCTTCTTCGGTAATTTCTTTCATACCTGCTATATTAACCAAAACTTCTTTTGTATCTTCCTTGATAAAATAGGGAAAAGTGCAATTCTCGTTTTCGAGCTTTGTCAATTTAAAGAAAGAATTGTAATGTTCGTTTGCATAAACGATAAAATCATCAAGTCGGGAAATATTTTCCGGATAGTAATAATAATCATCATAATCGATGTGTAAAATTTTCATAATGCGCTCCTTGTAATTTCAGTCAATCGAAAAATTCTCGGTATTTCATTATATACGAGTAGTTCAGTGCTTCCAAATCATCTTCGTAATTGTAAAAGGCATTATCGCAGTCACTTAATAAGTCGTCGCAGTTCAATTCCTCAAGCAACTCTTGCCGCTCTTTTCTGTCAAAGGGAATCTCGCCGTTGAATACGGATAACGCTTTCTTGCAAATTTCGGCGGTTTTCGCGGCGCCTATGTTTTCGAAAGAATTAACCGAACGGCTTGCGAAACGCCCACTTGAATTGAAAAAGAATTGCGAGAACCCGCCGTTGTTGATTTCCTGTTCCGCCGTTTGAGTGATAAACAGAGTTTTTTCATACTCATTAAGTTTTTCGATATCATTGCCGTATTTACATTTCCTGCAAACGGTGCTATACATGGATGTGACGAGATTGTTCTTTTCGATGTTGCCTTCCAAATAGTTTATGATATTCTTAACAACGTCCCCGTCTTTTGACACCACATCCTGAAATTTTCGAAACTGTTCGTTGTCGGATTCCGAAAGCATCACTTGCCTGATTTTCATTTGGTCGATAAACGAAATGATGATATCGATTCCGAGCAAAACAAAGCCTATATACGAACACCCGTCAATGAAAATACCCGCAATCAGTAAAATAACACCGGGAACGAACAACCAAAAAAAGCGGAAGAGAATATTTGTGATAAATCCGAATAGAAATAATTTTAAGCTGTATTTTTTCTTCATTATTCGTTAAATCCTTTATCTGTATTTTGTGTGGAAATATGCAGGAACTCGGAGCCTTTCAGACTTTTTGCATTATGTCGTCGCCGTTTATTTTTATTGACAAATTGGCCGTTTCATATCTTTGATCGTCGGTGAGCTCTTCACCGACCCATTCGGGAAAAACGGCGCTGTTTGATGCTTCTTCGCTTTCGAATTCAAATACGCAAACTTCGATTCCGTATAGCACTCCGTCGTAAATATCGAGTTTTGCGTTGAGACCGTCGGCATCGAAAGAGTAGCGTGTTTTAACTACGGAAAGAAGTCGTCTGCAATTCGACGCCATCTCTTTTGCTTCGTCTTCGGTTACGTCGTATTCCTTTATTTTCTCCGAATGCGCCCCGCCGCTTTTTTCGGTGACGAAAAACCGTCCGTCGTCAATCGTGTGCAATACTTTTTCGGGAGAATACGTCAAATACAACTGTTCTATCCCGGTCGCTTTTGCCGATGATATATCCGGCAAATATTTTATTCTGAACCTTCTTTCGATTTTCATGTGTGACTCCTTTGTATATTGACTATGCCGTTTGAGCAAATGAGAAATTTAAATTGCAAGGTAAATGCGCAACGAATTGACGGATTATCTTTTCTTTTTGAAAATGAATTTTTTCTGAACTACGTAATTTATCACATACATTATAACCGCCGCAATGGCATCACTTATGTCGTTTTTCAAAATATCGTTCGGTATAGCCGAAAAAACGTTTTTAAATATACCGTAGAACAGGAATTTTATAAGAAACGTAAAAGCGGCGAGAGAATAATATTCACCGAGACCCTTTGCGTAATTCACGTCGGAGCGGAAAACCCACGCTTTGTTGACGTTGTAATTAAAAAAGGAGGATATAAGCCAGCTTAAAACAAACGCAACGTCGAAAAATTCTTCGAGAGGAGAGTTTACGAAAATGTTCGGTACGGCGTAAGGAGTGTTGATAAAATGCGATAATACGCTGAGCGCCGCAATTTCGATAACAAATGAAGCAACAGACGAGGCAAGGCATTTCAAAAAGGTTGAATTGTTGAAAATAACGCCGTAGATTTTAAGTGAATCCTTAAAGGGGTCGAAATGTGACGTTTCATTGTTGTTTTCGTAAATCGTTTCGATTTCGACTTCCGTAATCGGTATTTTGTTTTCCGCCGCATACATGAGCATTGTCATCTCATACTCATATCTGTCGCCGTGAAGAGTCGAGAAAGACGAAAGATACTCTTTTCCGAATGCACGGAGTCCGGTTTGTGTATCGTATACCTTTTTACCCGAAGCAATTGCAAATACAAGCCTTGTCAGTGCGTTTCCCCATTTCGAACGGAAAGGTACGTCACCCGTAAAAGCTCTTGAGCCCAAGACCAGACCGCCGTCTGATTTTTGCGCCAAAGCCGTTTTTTCTATATCTTCCGCCGTGTGCTGACCGTCGGCATCTGCCGTTACTATACAGCTTGCATCGGGAAAAATCTCGGGTATTTTCTCAAATGCGTATTTCATGGCTCCGCCTTTGCCCCTGTTAACTTCGTATCTCAGAACCGTTGCAAAGCGACCGCATTTTTCGAATATTTCGTCGTATTTTTTGCCGCTTCCGTCATCTATGATAAGAACGTCGTAACTCTTGCAAAGATTTTCGGAGAGTGCGCAGAGTCTTTCGTCCGGCTTGTATGCCGGTATAAGTACAACCGTTTCCATAGTTCGCTCCCTTCTTAATGCTTATATATTTTATCATTGTTGTCGTATCATGTCAAGAAAAATATATTTTGCGGTGTATTGATTTTAACGGGAATGAGTGATACAATATAATAAATTGAATCGAAGGACGGCAGTGCTATGAACGAAACTTTAAAAACTTTATGCGAAAGACGAAGTGTCAGACGCTATACCGAAAAGCAGATAGACGACGAAACTCTTTTCGAAATATTGAAGGCGGGCGAATATGCGCCTTCGGGAATGAACAGACAGTCGACTGTTATGGTTGTCATTCAGGACGAAGATACGCTTGAAATACTTCGAAAACTCAACAGCGGAGCAAAACCGGTTCAAAACGGTTCGGATCCGTTTTACGGTGCTCCGACGGTTGTCGCGGTATTAGCCGACAAAAGAGTATTAACATGCGTTGAAGACGGCTCTCTTGTTATAGGAAATTTAATGAACGCCGCTCATTCTTTAGGTGTTGCTTCGTGTTGGATTCACAGAGCAAGAGAAACTTTCGAAAGCGACGAAGGAAAGAAACTCCTTGATAAGTGGGGCCTTGACGATAACTACATCGGTGTCGGAAACTGCATTTTAGGTTATGCCGAAGAAAGTCCCGCTCCGTCTCCCAGAAGAGAGGGGCGTATAATCAGAGAGTAACGGGCTCCGACGGATTTTATTTTCTGTTCGGCGCAGGCGTTTTTTGTAAATTTTGATTTTATAATGCCGATATGCAAAGGACAGACCCGAAAACGGGTCTGTCCGTCTTTTTTTATTCGATAATACGGCTGCCGTACATCGCATTTACACATCGGTGCTTGTTATGCACGAAAGAGGACCCCGATTTTTCGGGAATCGACACACAGCCGGCGGCCTCAAATGCCCCGAACATCATCCGAAAGAAAGCTTTTCGAATAATCACCCGATTTTAAGAATGTCGCTTTCTTTAAACAGCCTTTTTTTAAATACGGCGGAGCCGTTTGATATTTCGGCGGCAAACGGGTTTCCGTTAAGCGAAGCTTCGCCTGCATTCCCGAAATTTGAAAAAACTTCGCTCAGTGTTAACGTGCCGTAAAGAACGCATAGCTCAAACTTTCCTTTGTACAGCGAAACATTGCCGAAAGCATTTCCCGCCGACCAAAAATAACAACCGTCTTTCATCGGTATAAAGCTTATTCGGAAATGTCTCATATCGGCATCGAAACCGCTGTATGCAAGGAGCAAAGAGTAACTTGACATGCTTCTTGCATAGCTTGCGCCGCATTCGATTTCCGCAAAAGGATTTCTTCTTTTTCCGTCGTATCTTTCGCAAACTGCGGAAACAATTTCAAGAGCTTCCTTTTCCATTCCGCATTGAATCATATTGCAAGCAAGAGCATATTCGAATCCGCTCATCGTTTCTTCAGCGTAGGTCAGAGGGATTGAGGGTTTGTGCGTTGCTTTGTCCCACGAACACATAATCACGCCTTTTTCGTCGTCCGCCGCAAACACACGGCAGAAGTTCGACACGTCACGCATGCTTTTGAAATTATATCGGAAAATGCTTTTGAGAGCGGATTTCCTCTGATGCATTTTAAATATTTCGCCGAGTCCTATCAAATCCGCATGCCATGCGGCCGCAGTTTGGTCGATTTCGCACCCGTCGCCGATTTGATATTTTATTTCACATGATTCTTCATTCCAATATCCCGAAGAATTTATAAGCTCGCCCATTTCATACGAGTCGACGACCGATTTATCCTTTAAATCGATTTTTTGAATAAAATAATCGCCGTTGAAAAGCTCGCTTTCTATAAAACGCTTTCCGTTTTCGGCAATACGGCGCCACTTGGCGCAAAGAGCGGCCTCACCCATGAATTCCGCCATTTCGGCACCTGCAAGCAAGGCTCCGACGTAATAGCCTTCAAGCCATGCCGACGGACCGAATAATTCCGTGTCAAGCGTATGATGTTGGCGTCCTTCGAGAATCCCGCTTCCCGACGGGTCCCACTTGTCGGGATTGTTTTTGCTCCGGGCGTATTCTATTAGCCTTTTGACGCTTTCCCACATGTTTTTTAAAAATTCGGAGTCTCCGGAAAGTTTCCATTCCCGATAAATTTTAATGACGGTGCCGAACTGCCCGTCAACACAGGCTCTGAAATTATTTTGTCCCTCGCCGAGAGGTAAAAACATTCGAAATGCCATCTTTCCGTCACTGTCAACGGAGTATTTTGCTTCGGCAAGCCGTATACCTCTTTCAAGGTCGGGGAACAGATACGGCAGGGCGTAGGCATAATTCCAGACGTGAGTACACGTTCCTTCGCAGCTTCCGCTCTTTTCCGTAACACCTTCCCAACCCCAAAACGTACCGTCGTAAAGTCTCAGGCACGTCGTGCTTTTCAAAATCGCAAGATTTCTTTGGACGGCATCGATTATACACGGAGGGAGGGACTGGTTTTCAAAAGCTTTCGAAAAGAGAAAGGTGTACTTTCGAAGTCTTTCGTAATTATTCAGCACATACCGTGCAACGTCGGTTGAGGACGAAAAACGGGATGCGTAATAAGGCTTATATTTTTGCTTTCGGCTGTCCCAATATTTGATTGCGTTCGGAACGTACCAGCTTATAATAAATCTGAGCGTTCTTGTTTCTCCCGATTTAACGGAAATATCCGAAGCACTTGTCGCAACGTCGCTTGCTCCGTCCCATGTTTCGTCGTAACTTCTGTTTTTCAGTTTTCCCGGCTTTGAAAAATCATTGAAGAAGGCAGTTGCTTCGTCAAACCACCCTCCGCGATACCAATGCTCTTGAAAAGAAAATTCACCGTCGGGTGCAAGGCACGTGAGATTACCGTATTCCGTATTTTCGCTGTCGGCATCGTTGAAGTACAGCATACCTTTCGTGCCGTTTTCGGATATCACACGGTTATATCTTCCGCCCTTAAAAGGATTCGATACGGAAAGAGCGGCGGTATAAAGTAAATCTTCGTCGGTTGTGTTTGAAAACGTAATTTCGAATATAGCGCACGGAAGACTCGAATCGTCGGAGTTCATCGGAATAAAAGGCGAAAAGGCACAGAGTGTCACGTTTCCCGGAAAGCCTTCGCTTTTGAATTTCACTTCGGCTATCGGGAAAAAGGCGGTGAAATCCGCTTTTTCAAAATGCTTTATCCCGGCAAGAGACGTTCTGTCTTTTCCGTTGCCGTATACCCATACCTCATCTCCCGTAGAAGGATATCCCGTAAACCCATCGGCAAAATCTCCCTGAAGCACACGCCATACCGTTTTGCTGCCTTTTCCCTGTGCTTTCACCGCAAAATGCGAAAAAGGGTTTATGCTTCTGCGTGAGGGACGGTTGAATATTTCAAAATCGCACAGTGCCCCGTTGGATTTGAGCGAAATATTACCCGCTCCTATCCCGCCGAGAGGGAAGGCTATGCTGTCATAATTGCCGTATTCTGTCATATGATGGGCTCCTTTTTGTTTCTGACTTAAATATACCACAACACCGGTACTATTTCAAGTCTTGAGGCGTAATCGACGGGTTTTCTACATCGAAAAACCGTCGATAGAATGTCAATTTTTAACAGTAGAGTCGTTGAAAATCACTCTACCGAACCGATTTTTCGGTGTAGAGCCGTTTTCACGTGCTTTAGGGTGCATTTTTTCGCAATATGGGATATACTTTCGGCAGACGAACACAGGAGGTGTGATATATGAACAGAACGAAATTAAAAGACAGGATACTTCCGTCATATACGAGAGGAGAGGAAATATTCAATTCGACAAGTCACATTGTCGGAGGAGGATTATCGGTTTTGGCGTGCGCTTTGTGTGTGGTATTTTCCGCGCTGAAGCACGATGCGCTGCTGACGGTGAGTTGTGCGATTTACGGCGCATCGCTTATAGCTCTTTACTGTATGTCAAGCATTTATCACGGCTTGTACCCTTCGACGGGCAAAAAAGTAATGCAGGTTATCGATCATTGCACGATTTATTTTCTTATATTCGGAACGTATATGCCGATATCTTTATGCGCCGTCGGAAAGATTTCTCCTGTTCGGGGAACGGTAATTTTATCTTTGGTCGGTGTTCTTTGCGCTGTTGCATGTACGCTTACGGCAATCGATTTGAAAAAGTACTCCGCATTTTCGATGATTTGCTATATCCTGACGGGCTGGTGCGTTGTATTTGCCTTGAAAATGACCGTTGAAGCGCTCACTGCGACGGGATTTGCATATTTGCTTGCCGGCGGTATATCGTATACGATAGGTGCGGTCATTTATAAAATAGGAAAGACAAAGAAGTACATGCATTCGGTTTTCCACGTTTTTGTCGTAATCGGAAGCGTTTTTCAGTTTGTCTCGGTTTTCTTCTTTGTCGTGTTGGCGTAACGTGTCGAAAACTAAGAAAATCGGACGTAAAATAAACAGGCCTTAAAGCCCCGCATTACATCGATTCTCAAACAACGGCTTGTTGCCTTTTGTGCGAAAATGACGGTGCATTGCGGGGCTTAATCAAGCATTGCTTCGTTTAAATTCGTTTATATTGCCGTTCGGTGCGGAGAGTGCGTTCTTCGCAGAAGCAAAAATGCTCGTCTGCTATGGCATTTTTGCAAGGCTGTCGGCAAAATTCAAAAAAGGACCGATGAATTTTCGATCCTTTTTTGCGTGAAAAATACAGTGTTTCACGACTGATTATATTTAATTCAGATATCCCTGCCTGTAGAGAAGTTCGGCTATGAGTACGGCGCCTCCCGCCGCTCCTCTGAGCGTGTTGTGGGAAAGACCGACGAATTTATAGTCGAAGTTTACGTCGGGACGGAGTCTGCCGACGGTGATTCCCATACCGCCGTAAATATCTCTGTCAAGTGCCGCCTGCGGGCGGTTGTCTTCTTCGAAATATGTTATGAATTGTTTCGGCGCATGGGGAAGTTCGAGAAGCTGAGGCACTCCGCTGTAATTTTTCCACTCTTCGATAATCGTTTCCTTCGGCGGTTTGTTTTTGAAGTTTACGAATACCGCCGCAAAGTGACCGTCGGTTACGGGCACTCTGAGACACTGGACCGAGATTTTCGGTTCTTCTGCGGCTTTTATGATGCCGCCCGAAACTTCTCCCCAAATTTTGAGAGGTTCAAGCATGCTTTTTTCTTCTTCGCCGTCGATAAACGGAATGAGATTATCCGTCATTTCGGGCCATTCTTTGAATGTTTTACCCGATCCGCTTATTGCCTGATACGTTGTGACAACGACTTCTTTTATGCCGTATTTAAGAAGCGGTGTGAGCGCCGGAACATAGCTCTGAATCGAACAGTTCGGCTTAACCGCAATAAATCCCTTTTTGGTGCCGAGACGTTTTCTCTGGCTTTCGATAACTTCAAGATGTGAGTTATTGATTTCGGGTATTACCATAGGAACGTCGTTTGTCCAACGGTTTGCGGAATTGTTTGAGATAACGGGAATTTCGGCCTTCGCATATCTTTCCTCAAGTGCGAGGATATCGTTTTTATTCATGTTGACAGCACAGAAAACGAAGTCACAGAGAGATTTCATTTTTTCGACGTTGTCGGCATCGGTCACGGTCATTTCGGCGATTTTTTCGGGAACGGCGGTTTTCATTTTCCACCTTCCGGCAACGGCTTCTTTGTAGGTTACACCCGCAGAGCGTGCGCTTGCCGCAAGGGCTGCGATTTCAAAATAAGGGTGTTCTTCGAGAAGGGTGATGAGTCTTTGACCTACCATGCCCGTTGCGCCTATTATACCGACCTTCAGTTTCTGTTTCATTTAGTTGATTCCTTTCTGTCGATGCATTTACAGCGAAAATTCGCTATAATTATATATCATACCACATACTCTCGTGCTTGTCAAAGCTTTTTTGAGCTTTATTTACAGTATATTCGGGATTTTCGTCGCATGACAATGCCACGAAAAAATAAGTTGACAATATCGGTTTCCCGTTATATAATATAAGGTAATGATTAAAGTTTCCGATTTGTCGGAAGCGGGATACGGAGCGGCACTGATGCAAAGAGATCTTATAGAAAAGATTGAGTCTGTGTATTCATCTTTATCAAAAGGGCAGAAAAAAATATCGAAATATATTCTCGAACATTATGACAAAGCCGCTTATATGACGGCATCGAAGCTTGGTGCCGAAGTCGGTGTTTCCGAATCAACCGTTGTGAGATATGCAATTGAGCTCGGCTTTGACGGCTATCCCGAATTTCACCGCTCGCTTAAAGAGACTCTCGGCATGAGGCTCACCGCCGTTCAGCGAATGGAGGTTGCCGATGACAGAATTTCCGACGGAAAAATTCTCGAAAGCGTTTTGACGTCGGATGCTGAAAACATAAGAAATACTCTCGAAAACGTCGATAAAAAAGCTTTCGACGGCGCCGTCGAAGCCCTTCTCGGAGCCAAGAGAATTTACGTTATAGGTATGCGCTCATCATCGGCGCTTGCCGAATTTTTCAGTTATTACCTGTCGCTTGTTTTCGACGACGTAAGGAGAGTCAGAACGACAAGCGGAAGTGAAATTTTCGAACAGCTTATGAGAATCGACAGTGACTCGGTGCTTGTGGCGGTATCTTTTCCGAGATATTCGACGAGAATTGTATCCGCCGTCGATTATGCGGCATCGAGAGGCGCAAAAGTTATTTCGATAACCGACAGTTTGTCATCTCCGATTGCGGAAAAAGCGTATGCGACTCTTACCGCAAAAAGCGACATGGCGTCCTTTGCCGACTCACTCGTTGCGCCTCTAAGTATAATCAATGCGATAATCGTGGCGCTCAGCAAAAAAAGAAAAAGCGAAGTTGCCGATACTTTTTCGAAACTCGAAACGGTATGGAACGATTACAACGTTTACAGCAATGCCGGAGACCATATAGGAATAGAATGACAGAATTTGCTAAATCAGCCGAAAAAACAGGGTGCGAAACCGCGCCTGACAGCGTGAACGGAGGCGGAGTTGCCGTAATAGGCGGAGGTCCCGCCGGTGCATTTGCGGCAATATTTGCGGCGTCGCAAGGCGTTCCCGTTACGCTGTACGAAAAAAATCCGATGCTCGGAAAAAAGCTTCGCATAACGGGTAAAGGGAGGTGCAACGTCACAAACGAATGCACACCCGATGAATTTTTGAAAAACGTAACGAAAAACCATAAATTTCTCTACAGTGCATTGAACCGATTTTCTCCGGAGGATGCCAAAAATTTCTTCGAAGAATGCGGTGTTCCTCTCAAAACCGAGAGGGGACGGAGGGTTTTCCCCGTTTCCGACAGTGCAAAGGACGTAGCCGAAGCTCTCGTGCGAAAAGTCCGTGCATCCGGCGTTAAGATAAAACGTGAAAGAGTAATCGGAATTTCAAAGGAAAATTCTTCCGTTTCGGGAGTCGTCACGGCAAGCGGTAAAGTACCGCATTGTGCGGTTATCATTGCCACGGGAGGACTTTCTTATCCGCTCACCGGCTCAACCGGCGACGGATTCGAATTCGCACGTGATTTCGGTATAAAGGTAACGAACCTTGTTCCCTCGCTTATACCCATCGTGACAAAAGAGGATTTTTCGGAAATGTCGGGGTTGACACTCAAAAACGTCGTTCTCACAGTCAGGGACAAGGAGAGTAAAAAGGCGGTTTTCTCGGAACTCGGAGAAATGCTGTTCACCCATTTCGGCGTATCGGGTCCGCTTGTTTTATCGGCATCAAGTCGAATGAGTGCGAAAAAAGCGTCGGATTACGAGATGACAGTCGATTTAAAGCCCGCACTTTCTTTTGAAAAACTTGACGGCAGAGTACTTTCGGATTTCGCAAAATATTCCCAAAGAGATTTTGTGAATGCACTCGGAGATCTCCTGCCTCAGAAGCTTATAAACCACGTTATAAAGGCGTCGGGTGTTCCCGAAAGGGAAAAGACAGCGCATATTACGAAAGAGCAAAGAAAACGCTTTGTCGAAGTCTTAAAAGCATTTCCGATAACGCCTGTCGGAACAAGACCCATAAGTGAGGCCGTAGTCACGAGCGGCGGCGTTGATGTATCCGAAATTTCACCGAAAACGATGGAATCGAAGAAAATCAAGGGGCTGTTTTTTGCCGGAGAGGTAATCGACGTCGATGCTTTTACGGGCGGATACAACCTGCAAATCGCATATTCGACGGGAGTGCTTGCGGGCACGTCGGCGGCGGAATATTTTAATTTTGATTATTAACCCGATAACGGGGAATACTGATATACGAAAAACAAATACGGAGTGTTGATATGAAAGTAGCGATAGACGGACCCAGCGGTGCGGGTAAAAGCACGTTTGCAAAACTTATAGCGAAGGAACTCTCGTTGGTTTACGTCGATACGGGAGCACTTTACCGCTCAATCGGACTTTACGTCAAAAGGTGCGGTGCCGACCCCAAAAAGGCGGAGGACGTTGAACCTTTGCTTTCCGAAATCGCCCTTTCTCTCGTTTATACCGATAAAGGGCAGAGAGTTATAATGAACGGTGAGGATGTAAGTGACTTTATAAGAACTCCCGAAGTTTCGATGTACGCATCGGCTGTATCGGCGCTTCCCGCAGTACGTGCGTTTCTTTTGAAAATTCAGCGCGATATGGTTGAAAAAGGCGACGTTGTAATGGACGGGAGAGATATCGGAACCGTTATAATGCCCGATGCGGACGTAAAGTTGTTTATGACGACTTCCGCTGAAGTGAGAGCCGAAAGACGCTATAAAGAGCTTATCGAAAAGGGCGTTGAATGTAAATACGAAGATATTCTTTCCGATATAATAAAGAGAGACGAAAACGACAGAAATCGAGATATTGCGCCTGCCGTTCCCGCAGAAGATGCGATTCATTTCGACAATTGCGATTCCGATATCGGAAGAACTCTCGAAAAACTTATCGGAATTATCAAAGACAAAACCGCAAAGTGAGGCTCGGCTTTCGATGGATTTATACAAAGGCATAAAAAAAGTATTCAAACCGTTTTTTGTGCTGACTTTCGGTATTACTTTCGAAGGGCTCGAAAATATACCGAAAGACAGGGGATTTCTGATTTGCGCCAATCACACCAGTATGCTTGACGTTGCGATGATAGGAGCTGTTTTTGAACAAAGGCTTAACTTTATGGCGAAAAAGGAAATATTCAAATTTCCGCCGCTCGGAGCTTTTTTCAGAGCAGTCGGGGCTTTCCCCGTCGACAGAAGCGGTGCCGACGTTCATGCGGTCAAAACGGCAATCGCCAAAGTCGAAAACAAAGAGGCGATATGCATTTTTCCGCAAGGTACAAGGCGAAAGAAAGTCGATCCTTCGACTACCCCCGTCAGAGGCGGAGTGGGAATGATTGCTTATCACACCGGATGTTCCGTCGTTCCGGTTTACATAAAAACCAAAGGAAATCACGTTAGAATTTTCAAAAAAACTCACGTTATCATAGGGAAACCTATCGATGCATCGGATTTCGCTTTTGAAAAAGGCGGAAGAAAAGAGTACGACAGAGCCGCAAAACTTGTCTTTTCGAAAGTGTGTGCTCTCGGAGGCTACGGTTGCGGTACCGATTCAAGCACAGAGGAGAATAACTGTGGAGACTGAAGTCAGAGTGGCAAGTCATGCGGGATTCTGTTTCGGTGTAAAAAGAGCGACGGGAGCTGTTGAAAAACTGATAGCGGAGCGTGACGGCTCGACGGTTTGCACTCTCGGAAAGCTTATTCACAACGACGGATACAACAGACAGCTTGCAAGTTGCGGAGTCGTCGAAATTTCACCCGACGATATACCCGATATCGAAAAACGGGCTGCAAACGGCGAAAAGATAACCGTCGTGATAAGAGCGCACGGTGAGATTAAAGAAAATGCGGAACGTCTTGCCGCTCTTTCCGAAAAGTGCGAAAATTTCCGACTTGTCGACTGCACTTGCCCTTACGTCGTGAAAGTCAGAAAAATCGCCGCCGAAAATTCGGGAGAGGGCAAATTCTTCGCTCTTTTAGGAGCGAAAGAACACCCGGAGGTTCGGGGAATAATGAGCTGTCTCAACGGCGACGGAGAAGTTTTTTCGTCGTGGAAGGAGCTTGAAATGCGGCTCGACCCGAAGCAAAACGGCGAAAACGGATGTGATTTGCGTAAAAAAAGGTTCTCAATTGCCGCTCAAACGACGCAAAACGTCAGTGAGTGGAAAAAAACTCAAGAAAATTTAAAAAAAGTATATACAAATCCGTTTATTTTTGATACAATATGTAACGTCACCGAAGAAAGACAAACCGAAAGCGCAAATCTTGCGAAAAGTTCCGATATTGTCATCGTGATAGGAAGCTCCGAAAGCTCCAACACGGCAAAACTTTACGGAATATGCAAAAATCTTTGCGACAGCTGTTTTTTTGTCGAAGATGCAAGCGTACTTCGTCAATCGGGTGTATTCGATGCCGTTTCCGAAATAAAGAAAAGAAAAAAAGACGGCGAAAAAATTATTATTTCAGTCACTGCCGGCGCATCGACGCCGTTAAGTGTA
>CAYXMB010000004.1:0-21725 GCA_964466085.1 uncultured Ruminococcus sp. | reverse complement strand
ATCATTTTGATTATTCCGGCATCTTTATATACTTTCCCCCAAAATCTGAAAGTTGAGCCCTGTACGAAAGTTTCCTTGAGATAGCTTTGATTGAAATACGTGATTTCGACTTTGCCGTATTCGTCAAAAGCTTTAAAGCGCAAAATATTCATTCCGCGTCTTATCATTTTCGACGAAGGAGTCGATGCAACGGTGAGTATCACACTGCCGATAAAGCCGTCGCTTTCACAAAGTGCGCTCTCGATTTCACCGACGTTTTTTTCGTCGGCTCTGTTCTGATATGCACGGGGATAGTGACAAATCAAATCCCGAAGCGTGGCAATACCCATTCTCGCAAGAGCTTTTTTTCGAACTTCTCCGACACCTTTAAGCTCGCCGACCGACGTTGAGATTTTTCCTTCGCTTTCCATCAGCTTTTAGCGGGAATCATTCCGCCCGGCGTAACAATCGGATTCTGCCCCGCAGCCGACGTGATTTCGGAAATAAGAAGTGACGTTCTCGCCATAAGATTCGACATAATCTGAGGGCATCCCGCCTTGAATTCGCCTGCAAGGTCCATATTTTTCCACATTATCTCATTGTAATATACGGAATTGAATTTCATGAAAACACTGAAAGTCACCGAAAGAAAAAAGGGACCGTCGGGTTCGAAATTGAGAGCCCTGTTAAAATTGAATTTTACACCTACTCCGTCGATAAGCTGTGCGACAATGGTATCCTTGCAATTCAGCTTTGTCTCACCCGAACGTTGTTCACGTTTCATCGTTTCATAACTTATATTATCGAGAAAAAGCTGTTGCTCATGTAGAAAATATCTTGAAAAATCCAACATATAAATTCTCCGATACACGTAATTTCAGCCGAGAAAAATTCACGCTGTTCCCGGCTGAATAAATTATACTATATTTTTTCGAAAAAGTAAAGACGGGCATACAAAAATCTCGCAATGCCACATTAAAAATCAAAATGTGTTGCAAAAAGCCGCCGAATATGGTAAAATACTAAAAAACAATTAAACGGAGGCTGCGGCATGGCAGAAAACAAAATACTCGCAACCGTTGCGGGAAACCCGATTACGGAAAGCGACGTTAACGAAATAATTTTATCAATGGGGCAAAACGCAAAAGCTTACGACTCTCCGAGAGGACGTGAAGCGATTCTCGAACAGCTCATCAACAAAAAGCTTCTTCTCTTGGACGCTCAAAGAAATCTTTTCGAAAGAGAAAGTGCGTTTAAAGAACAGCTTGCGAAGCTCAAAGAAGAGCTTATGTCAAACTACTGTATCGAAAAAATAACTTCATCGGTCAGAGTAACGGATGCCGATGCCAAAGCTTTCTTTGAAGAACACCGTTCCGACCTCGTTGCCGACGAAAGCATCGGCGCATCTCATATTCTCGTCGAAAACGAAGACGACTGCAATAGAATACTGAATGATATAAAAGACGGCAAAATCACCTTTGAAGACGCCGCCGTAAAATACAGCACGTGTCCTTCGAAAGAAGCGGGAGGAAATCTCGGAGAATTTACAAGAGGTCAGATGGTTCCCGAATTCGAAAACGCCGCTTTCGAAATGGAAATCGGCGAAATAAAAGGACCCGTAAAAACTCAGTTCGGCTATCACATAATAAAACTCAACGAAAGGCACGAAAGCGCCGAAATGAAATACGAAGATATCGAAGAACAGATTAAAGAACAGCTTTTGCGTGAAAAGCAACAGAAAGCTTACCAAAGCAAAATAGCACAACTTAAAATCATGTATATGGTTGATAAGTTTTAAAGAAAAACGCCTTGAAGAAAACGGTAAGAACCCTTCAAGGCGTTTTTCTAATTTGAAACGTAGTACTGCACGGCAACAATCTTTATTTCGCCTTCGGAATCGTCCAAAGTTATCCTTTGAGTTCTTGAGGCGTTGCTGTAAATATCGTCTCTGAATGTGCCGTTATTCTCGAAAATCTTATACGACACGTCGAAAACGTATTCCGAAACGTCGTCGTCGCTTGACGTTGACAGCTGTTCAACCGTTATGTCGTAAATCATTTGCGGAGTGAATTTTTCCTTTTTGTCGTGAGTTTTGTAATATTCCTCCCCGAACATGGAATTGTACTTTTCGGAATTCCCGTCAATTATCGAATCGAAATATCTTCTGAAGAACCGTATTACATCGGGATATGAATCGATTTCGTCATCGGAAATTCCGACGGTTTGATTGCCGTTCTTGTAATATAAGACCCTGTCAAGGTCAAGATAATCCCTATAATCCTCGTATTCTTCAAGTTTAAGCGAATAATCGGCTTCGTAAAAATAATCGTAAAATCCGTTTGAGCCCGTAACTTCGTAAGTCCCGGAATATCTGTCGAACAGTTCGGGAAACTCAAGCAATACGAAAGCGGCTCCGCCCAAAAGCAAAACTACGGCAACCCATATCAAAACCGTTTTTTTCTTTTTGCTCATTATCTCACCTCCGATGCATATATTTATTTTATACCATTTCACAATAAAATTCAAGCTTTACGGCAATATAATCGTGCGTCGACACAAAAAAATATTTTTTTCGGCAAACGCTTGACAACCATGCAGTTTGTTTATATAATATTAATTGCAGTGTGAGACTGTCGGATATTTACATTAAAATTAACGAAGCCACGCTTCATTGAGCCGTCAAGGCCGTATCCGAATTATTAAAAGTATACCGGAGGATATATTATGTTTGAAAAAATCAAAGAACTTCTTGTTGAAGAACTTTCAGTCAACGCCGACGACGTTACTCCCGGCTCTGAGCTTATCAACGATCTCGGAATAAACTCGCTTGAACTTGCGGATTTCGTTCTTCTCTGCGAAGAAAAATTTGATATCGTAATCGAAGACGACGAAGTACAGAATTTCGTTACCGTTGCCGACGTTACCGAATATCTTTCAAAAAAAGTCGGTGAATAATCACGTGACGAAGGATACTTCCTTCAAAGGCCCCCGCAAAGTCGGAGGCTTTTTACTACTTGTTTTTCAGTGAGGATTTCATGAATAAAACTGACGTCAGAGGTTTGCTTTTCGATAACGTTACAAAGGAAGAGGCGATTTTTCTTATTATCTCACGGCTTGAAGAAGGCCGTCAAACAACGGTATTTACTCCGAATTCGGAAATCGTCGAAGAATGTGTCGAAAATGCCGAAATCAAAAAAGTCATATTGCAAGCCGACATTCTCCTTCCCGACGGCATAGGAGTTATAAAAGCGGCGAAAATACTTAAAACACCTCTCAAAGAAAAAGTTGCCGGTGTTGAAATAGGTGAGGAACTTATAAAACGTGTCAAGGGGCATTCGTTCTTTTTTATCGGCGGAAAGCCCGTTTGCTCATCGGGTGAATCGATAGCCGAAAAAGCCGCTCGCACCCTTACGGACAAATATGCTTGCAACATCGTCGGAACAATGCACGGATATTTTGAAAAGAGCGGATGTGAAAGCGAGGATGCCGTAAATAAAATCAATGCATCCGGCGCCGATATTCTCTACGTTTGTTTAGGTTCTCCGACTCAGGAAAAGTGGATTGAAGAAAACCGCAGAAAAATGCCGAATGTAAAACTTTTTATCGCTCTCGGAGGTTCTCTCGATATTTATGCGGGAGAAGCGAAAAGAGCGCCGACGCTTTTCATAAAATTCGGTATCGAATGGCTTTGGAGACTTATTTGCGAGCCTTCCCGTATCGTAAGAATGCTTAAACTCCCGAAATTTTATATCGGCACTTTAAGATACGCCGCAAAAATAAAAAAGAAAAACGACAATTAAATCAAAAAAGACGCAACCGATGTCAAGTTTATATTCTTTCTTTAAAACAGAAAATATAAAGCCGAGAGGATGGCTTCGAAGTCAACTGCTTTTGGAGGCCGACGGACTGTGCGGAAACCTCGACAAGGTATGGCCTGATATTAAGGACAGTGCTTGGATAGGCGGAAAAAGCGAAGGTTGGGAGAGAGTTCCCTATTGGCTTGACGGCTTTATACCGCTTGCATATCTCACCGAAAACGAAGATATGATAAAAAGAGCAAAATTTTATATCGATAAAATCTTGGAACGGCAAGAGGCCGACGGCTGGATTTGTCCCGTCGGCAAAGAATGCCGTGCAAGCTATGATACA
Organism: uncultured Ruminococcus sp.; assembly: GCA_964466085.1. Lineage (GTDB taxonomy): Bacteria > Bacillota > Clostridia > Oscillospirales > CAG-272 > RUG14199. The sequence continues at coordinate 17,597 of CAYXMB010000004.1, read as the reverse complement.
TGGGCGATTCTTCTTATCGGCAAGGTGCTTGTCAGATACTACGAATGCTCCGCCGATGAGAGAATTCCTTCGGTAATATACAATTTAATGAAAAACTTTTACGACCTGCTCTCCGCAGACGAAGTTTCCGTATTCGACTGGGGTTCTCACCGATGGTATGAAGGGTTTCCCGCACTGAATTTCATTTGGGAAAGATACGGCGAAATTTGGATTCGTGATTTTGCGAAAATGCTTCGGCAACACGGATTTGATTACAGAGAATCAGAAAATCTTTGGAAACGTCCTTTGAATCGTTGGAGATTCGACACTCATATCGTAAATCTGTGTCAAATGCTGAAATCCGAAGTTCTGTCATGCGATCTTCTCTGCGAAGAAGAAACGGGTTTGGCAGAGCACTTTTATCAAATACTTGAAAAATACAACGGAACCGCCGTCGGTACTTTTACAGGCGACGAATGTCTTTCGGGCACATCTCCCACACAGGGAACTGAGCTTTGTTCGGTTGTGGAACTGATGGATTCTTTGGAGCAGTTATACGCTTATACCGGAAATGCGATTTGGGCAGAACGTCTTGAAAAAGCAGCATTCAACGCACTTCCCGCCACCGTAAGCGAAGATATGTGGGCGCATCAGTACGTGCAGATGGTAAATCAAATCGATTGCACGCCTTTTCCCGGAAAATCACATTTCAGAACCAACAACAGCGAAGCCCACCGCTTCGGGCTTGAACCGAACTACGGCTGTTGCACCGCAAATTTCGGTCAGGGATGGCCGAAACTCGCTCTGTCCGCTTTTTTGAAATCTTCCGACGGAATACTGAGCGCAATCACAATTCCTTCGGAGCTCCGAACATCATGGAAAGGAACCGACATAAAAATCGTTCTTGATACCGACTACCCGTTTAAAAATAAATTGCACTACACAATAGAATGCGACGGTAAAACCGACATGAAGTTTTCGGTACGTATCCCGTCCTTTGCGGAAAAATTGCACGTGAACGGCAAGCCCCCTTTTCCGAAAAACGGAATGCTTATATTTGACGGATTTCAAAAAGGCATAACGCGCCTTGAAATTTCTTTTGAGACAAGTCCTGTTTTGGAAAAGCGCCCCGACAATTTACATTGTCTGCGCTTGGGTTCTCTTGTTTTTTCGGTACCGATAGATACCGAAATCAGTAAAGTAGAGTATGAAAAAAACGGAGTTCTCCGTAAATATCCGTACTGCGATTACGACTATAAAGGAATATCCGATTGGAATTTCGCTTTCGCAAAAAGCGTGTTTAAAGTCGAAGAAAGGGAAATCGGCAATATTCCGTTCTCCCAAAAAGAGCCGCCTCTGAAAATAAAAGCTTCCCTTTGTCATATCGACTGGGGTCTTGAGGACGGTTACGAAACAGTGTGCGCCAAAACTCCGAACAGCAGAGTTCCTCTGGACAAAGCTTTCGAAAAAGATTTAATCCCCTACGGCTGTGCACGCCTGCGTATGACGGAAATGCCGAAAGCCTCAATAAAAAGAAAATAGAAAAAAGCTCCGATTTTCTTAGGTCGGAGCTTTTTTCTTCGGTGCGATATGAATAATTTTTCAAACAGCCCCGCAAAAGCGAGGCTGTTCGGCTTTTTCGGAATTTATACGTTCGTAAAAGCCGCTTTGACATATTCGTAAATGATTTTTGCGGCACCGTCGATTCCGACATTGCTTGTCGAAACTACCAAATCGTAGTTTTCGGGTTTACCCCATTTGCCGCCGGTGTAATAGCTGTAATAATTCGCACGTTTTTTGTCTTTTTTTGTTATACGCTCTTTTGCCGCCGCTTCACTGATACCCGCACGTTCCATGATTCTCGTTACACGATCGTTCATATCACGCTGAACGAATACCGTTACCTTTTTGGGATGCTCGCTGAGAATATAGTCGGCGCATCTGCCGACAATAATGCAGTTTTCTTTTTCCGAAAGCTCACGGATAATCTCACTTTGAGCAATAAACAGGGCATCGTTAATCGGCACCGACATCGGCGTCGTATTCGTAAAAATCATCGATGCTCCCATTGCAAGGGTATACAAAAGGCTGTTGGATGCCTGTTCGTCAGCTTCCATAAGTGCTTCTTCACTTATTCCGCTGCGTTTTGCCGCCATATAAATGAGGTCCTGGTCGTAGCATTTGCATCCGAGAAGCTCCGCAAGTGCATGACCGACGTCACGTCCGCCGCTTCCGTACTGTCTTTCAATAGTTATTACCAAATTATCGGACATATAAAATCCTCCTTCTTTTCCGCCAATACAGGTTAGGTAAGTATTTCCTATATATATTGTACCGTATTTTCTCCGTTTTGTAAATAGTTTTTTGTGAAATTTTCCGAACCGTATCGGTTTTTTCGATAAAAGCCCGAATTTCGGCTGTCAGAGTTTTGTAATGGCAAGTCCGTCGTCTCCGTGAGCAACGGCACTCCATATTATTTTTTGAGGGCATTTGGAAGGGCAAATATCGCAGTTGTTGCATTTATCATAGTCAATAGTCGCCAAACCGTCGATGACCTTTACAGCGCCCTTAGGGCAGTTCTTTTCGCATATTTTACACCCGATGCATCCGGAAGTGCATGCTTTTTTCGTTTCGGCGCCGGGTGCTTTCGATTTACAGCCGACCCAATGCCTTGCGTTATACGGGATAAGTTCGATAATACCTCTCGGACATGCATTGATGCAAGCACCGCATCCCCGACATTTCGCATAATCGACTTTCGCAATCCCGTCTTCGACGCTTATTGCGCCGTAAGAACATGCCGAAACGCAGTTGCCGAGTCCGAGACAACCGAATGCGCACGCTTTTTCGCCTCCGCTGAGTGCGGCGGCTGCTCTGCAATCCATAGCTCCCGCATATTCGAACTTATAAGCGACGCACTCGTCGAACCCCGAACACATTACCTGTGCTCTCATTCTTCTTTTCTCTGTTTTCGTTCCGACTATCGCATCGATTTCTTCGGCACTTTTACCGTTCAAAGACGAACAAAAGGAAGGAGTTGCCGTACCCTTCGCAATTGCTTCTGCAAGGCCGGAACAGCCCGCAAATCCGCAGCCGCCGCAATTTGCGCCCGGCAAAAGCTCTTTGATTTTTTCGACTTTTTCGTCGCTTTTCACTTCGAAAACTTTGGATGATACCGCAAGGAGAATTCCTATTGCCGCCCCCAAAACGGCAAAAATACCGACTGCCGTAAGAATTTTTACCATAAAGCCCTCCTCATATGCTAAAACCCGAAAATCCCGAAAAAGCCATCGCAACCAAAGCCGCCGCAAGAAGCACTATCGGAAAACCTTCGAATGCTTTCGGCGGTTTTGCGTACTTCATTCTTTGACGAACTCCGGCAAAAATCAGTATTGCCATTGTAAAGCCGAGTGCGGCGGAAAATCCGAATACGACGCTTTGAACGAAAGTATATCCTTCCTGAATATTTGTGAGAGCGGCGCCGAGAACCGCACAGTTGGTCGTTATGAGCGGAAGATAAATTCCGAGTGCGGAATAGAGACTCGTGACGTATTTTTTCAAAAACATCTCGATAAACTGAACGAGTGCCGCTATTACCAAAATAAAGGCTACCGTTTTCAAATACGCAATTCCGAGAGGAACCAATATATAGTAATACACAAGATACGTTGCCGCACTTGAAAGCGTCATGACAAACGTCACCGACATTCCCATACCGAGAGCGGTTGACGGGTTATCGGACACGCCGAGAAACGGGCATATACCGTAAAATCTCGAAAAAATGAAATTTTCGGTAAGCACGGCGGCAAGAACTATCAAAAGTATCTTCGTCATTTTTCGCCTCCGTTTTTGCGTCCACTTTCTTCGGCATTTGAAACTGCCTCGAAATGTTCTTTATCGTTGTACATACCCTCGATTACCTGATCGTTGATATCATTCACTCTTTCTTTCTCTCTCTTTTCGGCAATGTGGTTTCTTATTGCCTGTACCGCCGCAACGACGAAAGCAAGTGTGAGAAATGCCCCTGCGGGAAGAACGAAAACAGTTGCCGGAGAATACGAGGTGCCGAGCAAAGCAACTCCTCCGCTTCCGTCACGGGCGGCAAATACCTTTCCCGTTCCGAGAAGCTCTCTTATGAAACCGATAACGGTAAGTGCAAGCGTAAATCCTCCTCCCATTGCCATTCCGTCAAGCATGGATTCTATCGGAGGATTCTTCGATGCAAACGATTCGGCTCTTGCGAGAATTATGCAATTTACAACTATCAGCGGAATAAAAAGTCCGAGAGAATCCGAAATCGACGGGAAATACGCTTTTAAAATCAGCTCTACCGCCGTTACGAATCCGGATATAACGACGATATAAGCGGCAATTCTCACCTGACTCGGAATAATCTTTCTCAAAAGAGAAATAAACAAATTCGAAAAAATCAAAACAATGATAACGGCAACACCCATTCCGAGTGCATTGACAACGGAGGTCGTAACGGCAAGAGTCGGGCACATACCGATAAGCTGAACCAAAGTCGGATTATCGGTGATAAGTCCGTTTTTTATAATTTCGGTATATCTTTTTTTCACGTCTTAACCTCCTTATTCGGCATCGGCGGTATCGGTATCCGTATCGGTGGTTTCTTTTTCAACGTAATTTCCGATATTTTGATTCGTTGCCGTATATGAGCTGTCACTGCTGTAATATCTGTAATTCTGAACCGCACCGACGGAATCGGGATCTATATGCGTTTCTTCTCTGTACATAAAGTTTCCGTTGTTCCCGGCGGGTTCCTGTGTTACAGGCTGTGTTACGGTTTCCTCTTTTTCCGTATCGGGCACGGTTTCTTCAGCCGTGCTTTCCCCGTCCGTGACAAATCCCAGCTTTTTTGACAGGGTCTCGATATCGACCGGATAATCAAGTGCCGTCTCAACGCCTTTGGTAACGGCTTTTGAGCTGACGGTAGCTCCGGAAATCGCATCGACATTGTCACCTACGGTGAGGGGAGCGCTTTTGCCGATAAAAGCATCGAGAAACGAAGGACTTTGAGTTTTGCTTCCGAGCCCCGCAGTCTCGCTCATCGACAGAATTTTAACGGCTTTAACCTTTTTTTCGGACGTGACTCCGACCATGAGACTTATATCTCCCGCATAGCCGGGTGTAGTAACCGAAACGCAGTAGCCGTCGACAGCACCGTTTTTGCAAACGGCAAACAGAGAATCGTCACCGTCAACCGTCAAAACCTCGTCGGCATCGGGAAATATTTCGTATACGGCTTCCCGTCTTGCCGTTTCTTCTCGTGACGCTATCGTATCTTCCGTCAGAAAATTGACAAGTCCCAACATCAAAGCAACGGCGGCGCAAACTGCGGTCAGAACGCCTGTTATTTTTAAATAATATCCATTCGAACTCTCTTTTTGAATTTTCTTTTCGTTTTCAAAATCCGTGACATCGGCGCTTTGTGTCACCGACGCTTCGCTTTTCTTATCTTCTTTCTTTTTTTCTCCGTTTTGCTTGACGGAAAATCCGCATCCGCCTTCTTCCGGAACAGTTTGAGACGTCTTTTTCTTTTTATTTTTCGGCATTTGTTTTTCCTCCGAAACGCATCGGCAAAGTAAGTCTGTCTATATACCAAACCAAAAGATTCATAATCAAAACGGCAAAAGACGCTCCCTCGCTGTATGCGCCGAAACGGCGTATAAGCACGGTTATCAAACCGCAGCCTATACCGAAAATAATCTTTCCTTTTCCGGTTATCGGAGACGTCACGTAGTCGGTCGCCATAAACAGGGCGCATATTATAACTCCGCCCGACAGAACTTCGGTGAGAGCACCTACAAGCGCACCTCCGTCAACACGTGGAAACACGGCGCCGATTGCCGCAACCGTACATATAAACGATACGGGAATATGCCACGTTATAACCCGTCTTGCAAGCAGGTAAATTCCGCCCGCAATAAGGAAGAGCGCCGAAATTTCCCCGATACATCCGCCGATATTTCCTATAAACAAGTCGAACAGCGTATAATCCGGCGCAGCTCCCGTTTTTATCTGTGTAAGAGGAGTTGCGCTTGCTACCATATCGGCGCTTTTCGATATTATTCCCGCCCTGTCTCCCGCATCGGGGAAAACGTTCATTTGAGCGGGCCATGCAAAAAGAAATATTCTTGCGGCAAGAGCGGGATTGACAATGTTCTTCCCTATTCCTCCGAACAGCCCTTTAACGACGACAACGGCAAAGAAAACACCGACAACCGGCATCCAATAAGGTACTGCTGAAGATAAATTCATTGCGAGAAGAAGTCCCGTTACAACCGCCGATAAGTCACCTACCGTATTTTTTCTCCCCATAACAAACTGAAACAGAAATTCGAAGGTAACTGCGGATACGACCGAAATTACACCGATTAAAAGAACTCTCGTGCCGAAAACGAATATACCCCAAACGAATGCGGGCAACAGTGCGATTACGACGTCAAGCATTATCGATGTCGTGCTTTCGGTACCCCTCACGTGCGGTGCGGGAGAAACAGTCAGATGTTCGGGATAATCGTAACGGTTGCCTTTCGATATATAGGTATTCATCATTTCGTTTTCGTCGTTTCGCAAAGTTTCGGTGCTTGCACCGTCCTTGCTTTCCGAATCGGAAACTTTTTTTATATCGTCATTTGTCAAAGCATAATCTCCTTTCAGGGGAAGCTTTAATTCATTTTTTTCTGAGTTCGCTCTTTGCGACTTTTATATATTGCACAAGCGGTATACGTGCGGGACAAACGTAGGCGCACGATCCGCACTCGATGCAATCAAGCGCTCCGTAGAAATCCGCATCTTCCGTATTGTTTTCTTTAACGCTGTTTGCGATAAAGCAAGGCATAATCCTCGACGGGCACGCTCTTACGCATTTACCGCATCTGATACACGCCGTCTCGTCGAATTCCCTGCTTGCCTCATCAATGCCGAAAAGGATAATTCCCGATGTTGTTTTCGTAATCGGCGCATCGGGTGTATACATGGCATTACCCATCATGGGTCCGCCGTTTATAATCGAGCTTACGGGTTTGCAAAGTCCTCCGCAGAAATCGACAAGTTCCCGAATTGACGTGCCTATCGGAACAAGCACATTGGAGGGGAAAGTAACACCCGACCCCGATACCGTGACTATCCTGTAAATCGACGGAAGCCCGCTTGCAAAAGCTGTATATACGGCGGAAACGGTCTCGGCATTAAAGAGAACGCACCCGACGTCACTCGGAAGTTTTCCTCTGCCCACTTCCCTTTTTGTAAGCGCATTTATTATTCTTCTCTCGTCTCCTTGCGGATATTTGGTTTTCATAACGGCAACGCTCATCATATCGCTGTCGGAGGTTGCCTCACGCAGTTTTTTTACAGCAAGCGGTTTATTGTCCTCAATCGCAAATACGGCGCTGTGGACTCCGAGTGCCTTCATCAGTATCTTCGTTCCGCCGACAATCTCTTTCGGTCTCTCAACCATAAGTCTGTAATTCGACGTGAGGTAAGGTTCGCACTCCACGCAGTTTATTATAACCGTCGACACTTTTCCGACAGACGATTTCAGCTTCGCGAAAGTCGGAAAACCGGCGCCTCCCATTCCGACAATCCCGGCACGTTTGACAACGTCGATAATATCTTCCGTCGTCGCATCGGCAAGCTTTTTCGAAAAGCTTTTTACGTCGGGGCTGACCTCGTATTTGAAGTCATTCTCGATAACGACGTGTTCAACGGGAACTCCGGTCGGCGAAACGATTTTTTCAATACCCGTCACGGTGCCCGAAACAGAGCTGTGAACAGGTGCCGAAAGCGCATCGGGAGATGCAGTGCCGATAATTTGACCGATAAGAACCCTATCGCTTTTTTTCACAGTGGGAGTGCACGGGGCACCTATATGCTGAATCATGGGGATAGACAGTATTTTCGGCTTCTTAAATACCCTCACACGGCAATCCGCCGTTATTTTATTGCCTTTCGGATGTATTCCGCCTTTAAACGTGTATTTCATGTTCTGCCCTCTCATGCGGGTCATTCCCGACAAATACTGATTCTACTGTGTTATTTATTATAATATAGTGCAACGTAAAAATCAATAGTTTTAAAACAAAAAAGCAGAAGAGACACTGTCCCGTCTGCTCTGCCGTTTCATTTGACGGTGTCACCGTCAAGAAGCGCAATCTCGTTATACACACTGTTTAAAGGAATAATTTCAGCACCTTCGATTTTAATATCGGCGTCTCTGCCCCGTTTCGGAAGTGCGATTTTCACGAATCCGAGCCTGTATGCTTCGGCGGCGCGCTGTTTTGTCGAAGAAACGGCACGAAGCTCTCCGGAGAGTCCGATTTCACCCATGACTATCAAATCTTTCGGCACGGGAGTGTTTTTTACACAGGATATTATGGCAAGCGCAACTGCGGCATCTACGGCGGGTTCGTCGATTCTCAAACCGCCGATTACATTCAAATAAACGTCGCACGACGAAAGCTTTATTCCGAGCCTCTTTTCAAGCACCGCAAGAAGCAGGCACAGGCGATTGTAATCAAGCCCGTCCGCAGTCCTTCTCGGAGACGGATAAACGCTTTGAACAACAAGCGCCTGAACTTCGGCGATAATCGGACGGCTTCCCTCCATTACACATACGGCACAGCTTCCGGACACGCCGTCGGGTCTGCCCGAAAGAAGCATTTCGGACGGATTTGCAACTTCGCAAAGACCGCAGTCCGTCATTTCGAAAACCCCGATTTCATTCGTGGAGCCGTATCTGTTTTTTATTCCTCGAATTATTCGGTGGCTTTGCGAATGTTCGCCTTCGAAATACAAAACTGCGTCGACCATATGCTCAAGTACTTTCGGTCCCGCAATTCCGCCTTCTTTATTAACGTGACCGACGAGAATTACCGAAACACCGTCGTTTTTCGCACGGTTCATTATAACCGAAGCACTCTCCCGAACCTGCGAAATACTGCCGGCAACTCCCGCAGAATTCTCGCTTTTCATCGTTTGAATGGAATCTATTATAAGAACTTCGGGGGACACACTCTCGTATTCCGCCATAACCGTGCCGACGTCGGTATCGGTAAGAACGAAAAGTTCATCGGGAGAAACCCCGAGCCTGTCCGCTCTTATTTTAAGCTGTCCCTTCGATTCTTCGCCGGAAACGTAAAGCACACGGGTTTTATCGGCAAGTTTTCCGCAAAGTTGCATAAGGAGAGTGGATTTGCCGATACCGGGTTCTCCCGCCAAAAGCACAACGCTCCCGACGACAAGTCCGCCGCCCAAAACACGGTCAAGCTCACCGATTCCCGTAGTACGTCTTTTGCATTCCGTTTTCGTTGTTTCTTTGAATAAAACGGCATGTTCACGCTTTATTCCCTGAGACGTTGCGGCAGAGCTTTTTTCTCTGTAGGTTTCTTCGGAAAAAGAATTCCAGCTTCCGCATTCGGGACATCTGCCGAGCCATTTCGGTGCCTGATAGTCACACTCGGCACACACATAAACTTTTTTCAAAGGTTTCATCTTCAACACCGACCTTCCGAAACTGTGATTACCCAAAGTATATCATATGCCAAAGGAAAAATCAAGTGCCGACGTCTTTCGCATATTCCGAAATTCCCGATGCGATAATCGCCGCCGCACAAAGTTTTCCTTCATCGGAAGTCAACCTTTCGGCGTCACTCGGATTTGAAAGAAATCCGCACTCAACCAACACCGCAGGACAACTCGCATGTGACAGAACGAATATCGAACTTTTTCCCTTTTTTATTTCCCGTTCTCCGTCCTCCCCCAGCATTTCAATGCTCTTTGCCCTGACTGTTTCGGCGAGTGCATCGCTTTTTTCGACTTTTTCGGCATAATATATCTGCATTCCCCGACATTCCGAGTCGGGAAATTTATTGATATGTATTCCGACGTAAATATCGGCGTTTTCTTCTTTTGCGAATCTCACTCTGTTTTTTAAATCGTAAACTTTCTTTTTTCCCGAATAATCCTTCAAATCGCCGTACAAATCGTAAAGCATTTCATCGTCGGACCTCGTGAGCTTCGTATTTATACCGAGAAGCGAGCACAGACCGGAAACACGCTTTGCGATATCGAGATTGATATCCTTTTCGAGAATTTTGCCGTTGCAGCATCCGCCGTCCTCTCCCCCGTGTCCCGCATCTATGACGGCAACGAAAGTATTTTTCGATGCATTTGAAACGGCACGTGCCGCATTTTCCGCTTCAACGAGTTTCAGCCCGAATTTAACGGCAATACCCGACGCCGCACTGAAAAGCACGACAAAAAGAACGAGTCCTATCATAAAAAATGTAATTCCGAGAGATTTTTCTTTTTCTTTCACGGTAACAGAAACCTCCGCTTATATATCATTACAGTATATGCCCTCTCCCGTCTTTTATGAAAAAAGCAAAATAAAGGCCGAGCCCTTTTTGCTTGGGTTCGACCTTCGTATTGAATTTTCGGCGTTTTATCAATCGTTTTCGCCGTCTTGAGGTACGCCGTTTTCGGCATCATCTCCGTTGCGGCAAGCATTATCCGCCTCATCGCCTGCGGCATCGTCGGTGGCGCCGTCTTCACCGTCGGCGTCCGCTTTTTTTCTGTCGCCGTAGTGCTTTTTCTTCAAAGCTTTGGCCTCACGGCGAATTCTTCTCTTTTCTTCAAGTTCCGCTTTCGCTTTCTTTGCGCTCTTGTGACGGCGCCCCGTTTTTATCGCCGTAAAAACAAGCAGAGCAACGGCAATAAATATCAAAGCCGTGACCGAACAAACAACGATAAGAAGAATTTCGGTTTTGGAAAGACCCGTTGCCGCTTCCGGGTCAACCGTATATTTGCCTGCGGCTCTATTGGCGTAATATTCGTCTTGGTCGATTTTCGTCGCGCTGTCGGCAATATAGCTGCGAACCTTATCGAGAAGAACGATGCTTCTGTATCTTTCTTCGGAGCCGTATTCCGAAACGACAACCTGTTTTGCGGTTTCAAGATCCGTGACTTCGTACTGAGATGCGGCTTCAAGTACGGCATCTTCGTATTCGGCATCGTCAACCGTTATGTTTTCGCACCGTGCAATGATATAAAGTATCATCTCGTCTCTTACGGCGTCTTGGGAATACTCGGAAATTCTGTCGTAAAAATCGTTGAGTGTTTCATAACCGAGCTTCTCGGTCGCATATTCGGCAAGAGTCATATTTTCGCTCTTTGCGAGGGAAATGTAATACGACGTCTCGTAATCGTTCATCTCTTTAAACTCTTTACTCGGTATTTTTTTAAGATTCGAATTGGAAACGATATATTCCCATGTAAGGTTAATTTCATAATCCTCAAGAGCCGTTTCGATATCATGTTCAAGCTGAGTTTTTATTTCGCTTGTATAGGCTTCGGCGCTTTCGGCACCGTAGTAATACGATACGAATTCATCGTTGTATTCGGGAAAATCCTGACGTCTTATGGTATTCACCGTAATTTCGAATTCGGCTTCAAGACCCGAAACCGTCGGATCTTTGTAGTAAGGCTCGGGAAAAGTGAAAGATATTTTCTTCGTCTCGCCCGAAGCCATTCCGAGAACAGCCTCGTCGATTTCGGGCACCATGAAATAGTTAATTCCCACCATGAAATTGCGGTATGACTCGTTAACCGAAGAACAGAGTTCTCTGAATTCGACGCCGTCGATTGTACACGTATAATCGGCAACGACAAGGTCGTATTTTTCGACAACACCGTCGGTTATCACCGTTTCGTCGGCGAAATAAGCGAGTTTTTTATATATGTTGTCCGCAACTTCTTCTTCGGTTGCGGTATACTCAAGATCGGGTATTTCAATCCCTTTGTATTCGGGAATCGAAATGTATTCCGTCAAATCGTAATCGTATCTTTCCCCCGTCCTGTCGTACCTCGAATACCTCTGAGAGATACTGCATGACGCAAGGCACGGCACGAGAAGCGCCGAAAGAACGACCGCCGAGATTATTTTGCATAAAATTTTGTTTTTTTGCGAAGTCATATTTCCTCCGAATACGGTAAATTGATTTTTCGCCGAAAACAGCGAAACACTGAAATTATTTTATCACTTTTAATCGGTTGTGTCACCGTTTTTTTGCTTTTTTTTCGACGTAATATACGATATAAGCCAATAAAAAGCCGTTGCGACCCCGCCCATAAAAATACCGTAGCGCAGTATAACGAGCAGGACGTCCCCTGCCATTTGCGAATACTCGGTTGCGGTTACGTCATCGTATTCCGCCATAAACTGAATACATATCACAACTCTCGATATAAGTTGCAAAACCGTCAGCACTCCGGACGAGAGCATAATTCCTTTTACGAAAGATATATTTCTTTCGGGTGCGCACGACAAGCGGGCAATCAATGCGGCGGCAAAGAAAGCAACCGCAAAATACAAAACGTCCGTAAGCAACCATAGAACGGCATCTGTAAGCGTTTTCTTTTCGCCCGCCGTGATATTCGACGTCACAAGATCCCACACAAGGCAAAAAAGCCTGTCGGCAAATATCACCGCAAAGAAACCGCACGGTGCCGATATTTTGAGTTTGCCGTTTTCCCTCACTGCAAAGAAGATCACCGATATCGCAAATGCATACGACACGGTAACCGCCGTCGCTTTCAAGAACGAATATATTTCCGACACAAGATACGAAACGTCGCTTTGCGCCGCAAAACGGACGAAAAGGATATTTACAGCTCTTAAAAGCACCGTTGCGGTAAAAAAAATCAGAACGGCCGACAACAAAAAATCACGGTTTAAATTTTTTGCCGCATTTTTCTCTCTCATGAACATTATCCCCTTTCCCGCATCATATTTATATTATCACAAAGTAACGAACATATCAAGTGATTTTTGCATCGAAAACGCCGACATCACACAAAATTCACTTAATTTACACGTTCGCCGCATGTAAAACAAGGAGGAATCATGAATTTACGTAACGAAGAAATCTTAAAATTCAAAAAAATCCCGACTCCCGATGATGTTTGCGACCTCGCATCGGAACTTGACGCATTGAGCCCCGACATATCGCTTTCGTATCTCGGAAAATCTCTCAGAGGAAGAAGTATTCCGATTTTGAATCTCGGTTGCAAAAATGCGAAAACGAAGATTCTTTACGTTGCATGTCATCACGCTTCGGAATGGATTTGCGCATCGGTTCTTTTACGTTTTTGCTTTGAGGTTTCGAGTCTTGCCTCAGGAGGAAAAAGCATTTACGGAATTAATGCGAAAACACTTCTCTCGTCCAGGTTTATATGCGTAATTCCGATGCTCAATCCCGACGGTGTCTCACTTCAACAAAGCGGTGTCGGGCAAAAAGACCCGCTGTACGACAGGCTTTTGAAGATGAACGGAAGCGCCGATTTTTCGAAATGGCAAGCAAACGGCAGAGGCGTCGATTTAAACCACAACTACAACGCCGCTTTCGAAAAATACAAAGAAATCGAAAGAAACATCGGTATTGTCGGCGGAAGCCGTACCAAATACAGCGGAGAATATCCGGAAAGCGAACCGGAGGTTTCGATGCTGTGCAACTTTATAAGATATACGGAATTTACGTCGGCCGTGAGCTTTCACACGCAAGGCGAGGTAATATACAATTCCTTCGGGGGATACAAGCCCCGCCGTTCCGACTCGATTGCCGCAACGATATCGAAAATGACGGGATACAAAGTCGCCGTTCCGGACGGTACCGCCGCCTACGGGGGAATGACCGACTGGTTTATATCGGAATTCGACAGGTCGTGTTTCACCGTTGAGTGCGGATTGGGCGAAAATCCGCTTCCGTTGCGATCGGGATTCGACATTTATCTCAAACTCAGAGAGATGCTGTTTTCATTTCCGATTCTTTTCTGATTTTTCGCCTCCTCGTTTACCGTTTTTTACCTACATTTATTATATGTGGGTTTTACGATGCATTTTCGAAAGCAAAAAGCGCATATTTTTTCAGCGCCGCATCTCGGTTTCAGGCTTTATTTATAAATATTTTACATTTAAAACTTTTGTTAATTTACAATGCTGTATTTGTAAATATTAAGATTTATTTATTCGAACCGTTAAAAAAGACTTGACATCTTGCAAAACTTAGTGTATATTTATATACTGTACGCATTTGCTTTTATTTTATTATATATAGAACGCATATAATATATTATTTTATATGCAAAAGCACATTTGCAACCAAGCATAACATTTAACGGAACGGAGTGTAAACAGAATGGTAAAACCTCAGATTCTCGGAAAGAACAAAAGAATGAGCTTTTCAAGCATCAATGAGCCCATCGACATGCCGAACCTTATCGAGATTCAGAAGAACTCGTACAAGTGGTTTGTCGAAAAGGGTCTTGCGGAAGTACTTGAAGACGTATCCCCGATAACGGATTATTCGGGTAAGCTTTCGATTGACTTTATCGGATATTCTTTTGATTCGACACCGAAATATCCCGTCGAGGAATGCAAAGAGCGGGATGCAAACTACGCCGCACCTCTCAGAGTGGAGGTTATGCTCACCAACAGAGAAACGGGAGAAGTTAAAAAATCCGAAATATTCATGGGTGACTTCCCTCTCATGACCGATACGGGTACGTTTGTCATAAACGGTGCGGAAAGAGTTGTCGTTTCGCAGATTGTCCGTTCGCCCGGTATTTATTACGATATGACAATCGACAAGTCGGCAAAGCACATTTACACGGCAACCGTGATTCCCTATCGCGGAGCATGGCTTGAATACGAAACAGACGCCAACGACGTTTTCTACGTCAGAATTGACAAGAACCACAAACTTCCCATTACTCTTCTCATTCGTGCTCTCGGCCGCGAGATGGGTGTTGTAACACCCGAAGAAATCACGGAAATGTTCGGACCGGAACCTATTCTCAGCGCAACGCTCGAAAAAGACAAAAGCGACTCGCTCGCCGTTGCGAACAACTCAAGCGCCGGAGACGAAGCTATCAAAGAAATCTACAAAAAGCTCCGTTCGGGAGAACCCGCAATAGTCGACAGCGCCGTTACGTTGATAAACAACATGTTCTTCGACGCAAAACGCTACGACCTTGCACCGGTAGGCAGATTTAAATACGACAAAAAACTTTCGATTTCCGAAAGAGCTTTGGGACATGCTCTCACACGTCCCGCCGTCAGCCCGGTAACCGGAGAAGTGTTGGATATCGAATGCGGTAAAATCATCACCGCCGAAGAAGCGGAAATGCTCGAAAAAGCATGTGTTAACGAAATTTACGTTTCCGACGACGACGGCGTTGAAGTTAAAGTATTTTCAAACAACGCCGTATATGCCGAAAACGTTCTCGGATATACACTCGAAGGCGACGAGTTCAGCGAAAAAGTTCAGCTCCCCGTTCTCCTTTCGATAATCGACGAAGCAAACGGTGACAAAGACGAAGTTGTAAGACTTTGTAAACTCCGCATAGCGGAACTCTGCCCGAAGCATGTAACTCACTACGATATTTTCTCGTCGATAAACTACATGTTCTGCCTCTCTCACGGAATAGGCAGAACGGACGATATCGACCATCTCGGAAACCGCCGTCTCCGTTGCGTCGGAGAACTTCTCCAAAATCAGGTTCGTATAGGTTTCTCTCGTATGGACAAGATTGTAAAAGAGAGAATGACGACAATCGATGCCGACAACATGACGCCTCAAAATCTTATAAACATAAGACCCGTTTCAACCGCTATCCGCGAGTTCTTCGGTTCTTCGCCGCTTTCGCAGTTCATGGACCAAAACAACCCGCTTGCGGAACTGACTCACAAGCGTCGTCTTTCGGCACTCGGTCCCGGCGGTTTGTCACGTGACAGAGCATCTTTCGAAGTCCGTGACGTTCATTACACTCATTACGGCAGAATGTGCCCCATTGAGACCCCCGAAGGTCCCAACATCGGTCTTATTTCATATCTTTCCACTTATGCGAAGATTTCGAAGTACGGCTTTATCGAAGCGCCGTACCGCAAAGTCGACAAAGAAACCGGTATCGTTACAAACGAAATCGAATACATGACGGCCGACGTCGAAGATAATTTTATAATCGCTCAGGCAAACGAGCCTCTCGACGAAAACAACCGTTTCGTAAACCGCAAAGTTACGGCAAGAGACAAAGCCGAAATCATCGAAATCGACGCATCGGAAGTCGACTACATGGACGTATCTCCCAAAATGGTCGTTTCGGTTGCAACCGCAAGTATTCCCTTCCTTGAAAACGACGACAACTCCCGTGCACTCATGGGTTCGAACATGCAGAAGCAGGCAGTTCCGCTTATGATAACGGAAAGTCCCATCGTCGGAACGGGTATGGAATACAAAGCGGCCGTCGACTCGGGCGTTTGCGTGGTATCCGACGTGTCGGGTTACGTTGAGTCGGTCACGGCAAGAGAAATCACAATCAGGACGGACGATGACGAAAAAGTCGTATACCATCTCATCAAGTTTAAGCGTTCGAATCAGGGCACTTGCGTTAACCAGAAACCTATAGTCAACTACGGCGAAAGAGTTGAAAAAGGTCAGGTTCTCGCCGACGGCCCCGCAACAAGCGGCGGTGAAATTTCGCTCGGCAAAAACGCACTTATAGGATTCATGACGTGGGAAGGTTACAACTACGAGGACGCCGTACTTCTCAACGAAAGACTCGTCAGAGACGACGTTTACACTTCAATTCATATCGAAGAACATTCTCACGAAGCGAGAGAAACGAAGCTCGGCGCCGAAGAAATCACAAGGGATATCCCGAACGCAGGCGAAGAAGCACTCAAAAACCTCGATGCCAACGGCATTGTTAAAATAGGTACGGAAGTCAGAGCAGGTGACATTCTGGTCGGTAAAGTTACACCGAAAGGTGAGACGGAACTCACTCCCGAAGAAAGACTTCTCCGTGCTATTTTCGGAGAAAAAGCACGTGAAGTGCGAGACACTTCCCTCCGTGTTCCTCACGGTATCGTAGTCGATGTCAGAGAATTCGACCGTGCAAACGGCGATGAACTCTCGCCCGGTGTAAATAAGGTAATCAGAGTTTACGTCGCTCAAAAGAGAAAGATCTCGGTCGGAGACAAAATGGCAGGCCGACACGGTAACAAGGGTGTCGTTTCGAGAATTCTTCCTCCCGAAGATATGCCTTTCCTCCCCGACGGTACTCCTCTTGATATCGTCCTCAATCCTCTCGGCGTTCCTTCCCGAATGAACATAGGTCAGGTACTTGAAGTCCATCTCGGTATCGCCGCAAAAAAACTCGGTTGGAAAGTCATGACTCCCGTCTTTGACGGTGCAACCGAAAAGGACATCACGGAATGCTTGCGCATGGCAGGTATCGGCAGAGACGTATTGCCTCTCGAAAACGTCGACGGTAAGCACATTTACGAAGAAATAGTCGACGAGAAAAATCACAAGCTCGATTTGCGTGAGCTCACCGACGAAGAAAGAGCCGACACGGCTTATATCGAAAAGCTCAAAGCAGAAAAGAAGCTTAAAGTCGTGGACGGAAAAACGATACTTTACGACGGCAGAACGGGCGAACCTTTCGACAACCCCGTTACGGTCGGTATCATGTACTACCTCAAGCTCCACCACCTTGTCGACGATAAGATTCACGCCCGTTCCACAGGTCCTTAC
>CAYXMB010000003.1:0-22350 GCA_964466085.1 uncultured Ruminococcus sp. | reverse complement strand
GAGCAGATGCGTCGATGCATTTGTTTTTCATCTCGCCCGCAAAAGCCGCCGCCGCATCGACGGAGGTGAAATGAAGCGCCGCAAGGAGTTCGCGACCTTCCGCTTTGAGTATCGTTTCGGGATACTTTTCGTGGATTTTCTTAAGGCCGTTTTCGAATTTCAAACCGACTCTTTCGATTTCGTCGCCGTTTGCCGAAACGAATGTCATTGTGATGAGATATGCAAGAGATGCAAGCTCTTCCTGTCCGTTTGTTACGAGTGCGCCGAACTGATTGAGATTATCCATTTCCGCCGTTGTTATGATTTTGCTTGCGGGATATTCACCGCCGGGAAATCCTTTTCCGACTATTGCGAAATCGGGTTTCAAGCCGTAGAGACGGAACAGAAACATTCCTTTATACCACATGCAGGACTGAATTTCGTCGACCAAAGTCGGAGTGTCGTATTTCTCGCAAAGCTCGTATGCGCCCGTGAGGAATTCTTCGCTGAGTCTTATTCCGCCGTAATTCATCAAAATGATTTCATGCAAAAATCCCGCCGTCTTGTATTTTCCGGTGTTGTATTTCTCGATTTTTTCTTTGAAGTCGTCGAGGTCGTTTATCATTATCGGAACGACTTTGTAAATATCGTTGTCCTCCATTGCCTTGTAATAATCGGGCCAGAGACCTCTGAAAGTTTGGGTTATCGTCGTTGTACCGTGATAATTCGCTTCTTTTTCGCCCGTGCGGTCCGCCATTACGAAGAATACGGGGACTTTGCCGTCGTATTTCGGTGTCGGGAATTCGGGAGAAAGCTTGTAAAAACGGGCAAGCATCATTTTAACGCCCGCTTCGACGGCAAGAGAACCGGTTTCGAGATTGATTACACGGTTCAAAACTTTGTGTTCCGTTGACGCAAGAACTTTTTCGGTAGCTTCGTTGTCGTTCCAATCTATCCCGTTTGCCGACTGAACGAGTCTTGTTTCGCAAAGACGGGTTACGTATCCTCTCGTGTTGTTGTGAGTTGCGTTGAGGATGCCGAGCTTTCTTGCGTTGTCGATAAGAGTGTATGCCGGGAATTTGTGACCGAGAGGTGTGTGGTAGTGCTCGCTCTTACCTATAAGGTAAAGTCTGCCGTCCTCACCGACTCTGTAGTATCCCATTCCCGTAACGGGAGCGCTGCTCTTGCTGAGCGCTTTGGCGAAAGCGGCGGTTGCCGCACCGTCGATTTTATTTTCAAACGGGGAAATTATGCCCGTTCCGACTTTTTGCAAAAAAGAAGAGTTCTTTTTCTGCATGTCTTCGGGGTAGAAATCGACCTTCTGAGAACCGATTTTTTCTCCCGTTTCGGCGTCCATGACTCCGAGTGCTTCGTTTGCTTCGATTATTTTTTCGATATACTCTTTTCCGAGAATATCTTTCAGTGAAAGCTTCGGTGAATTAAACATTTATCATACCTCCGTGTGAAATCACATTTTCCGATTTATATATTAGCAGAAACGGCGCCGATTGTCAAATATAATTTGCGTTTTTTTCCGTTTTTCGAAAAACTTTCGCAATGAGCGAAGTTTTTTGCGCCTTTCGTTTGCGGTGATTTTCGGATACGGCGGTGGATTTCGTCCGTCGCAAAAAGAAAACGGGCTATTTTCCGCATTTGCGGAAAATGACCCGTCGAAATCCGATATAAGACAATTGTATAAGAGTGTGGCGCCTTTATTCGTCGTCACTGTCGGGAAGTGATGCCTGGCGTTCCGATGCATCTTTTTTTCGTCCCGCACCCTCCGTGAAGGGGAGCCCTAAATGTTCGTATCCCTGCCTTGTAACGCACCTGCCTCTCGGAGTTCTCGAAATGAAGCCGAGACGGAGAAGATAGGGCTCGTATACGTCCTCAAGGGTTACGGCTTCCTCCCCGATTGTCGCGGCGAGAGTATCCAGTCCGACGGGACCTCCGCCGTAAACTTTTATAATGGTTTCCATCATTGCACGGTCGGTGTTGTCAAGGCCGAGACAGTCGACGTCAAGAAGTTCAAGCGCTTCTCTTGCAAGTTCGACGTTTATTTCGCCGTCGCCTTTTACCTGAACATAGTCACGGACTCTTTTGAGGAGTCTGTTGGCAATTCTCGGAGTGCCTCTCGAACGGGAGGCGATTTCCCATGCGCCGTCTTCGGTAACGGGCACTTCGAGTATTTCGGCGCTTCTTTTTATAATAAGGCAAAGCTCGTCGGGCGAATAAAGTTCAAGATGAAGGGGAATTCCGAATCTGTCCCTGAGAGGTTGGGTCAGCTGACCCGCTCTTGTCGTTGCGCCGACAAGGGTGAATTTGGGCAGAGGAATTCTGATGCTTCTTGCCGCAGGCCCTTTTCCTATAATGATATCAAGCTGAAATTCCTCCATTGCGGGATAGAGGATTTCTTCTATATTTCTTGAGAGACGGTGTATTTCGTCGATAAAAAGAACGTCACCCTCCGCAAGATTCGTGAGTATTGCGGCAAGGTCGCCCTGTTTTTCGATTGCGGGACCGGCCGTTACTTTGAGATTGACTCCAAGTTCGTTTGCGATGATTCCCGAAAGAGTCGTTTTTCCGAGACCCGGAGGACCGTACAGCAGTACGTGGTCGAGGCAATCTCCCCGAAGCTTTGCCGCTTCAATGTATATTTTAAGCTTTTCTTTCGCTTTTTCCTGACCGATGTATTCCGAAAATTCACGGGGTCTCAGCGAAAATTCGGTTTCGCTGTCGGCTTCGGTATATTCGGTATCCACAAGTCTTTCGTCGTATTCGCTGTATTCGTCGTATTCACCGCCCGTTGCAAAGGGCGAATAACCGTTGTTATCGGTGTATGCCATAAGTAATTACCGTTTTTCCTTTCCGACTTATTTCATAAGTTGCGCAAGGGAAAGACGAATGATGTCTTCCACGCTGCCTTCGGTGCTGACTTTCCCTATCGCCGCCGTCGCTTCGGAACGGGAAAATCCGAGAACGCAAAGCGCATCTCTCGCATCGGAAATCTTGCCGGCGTCTCCGGTACGGGTGCTTTTTTTCGTCGGGAGTATATCGTTTTCGGGAACGACGTCGACGGGAAATGCTTTTGTGAATTTGTCTTTCAGTTCAAGCACGATTCTCGCCGCCGTTTTCGCACCTACTCCCTGTGATACCGATATCGCTTTCGTGTCGCCCTGTGCTATGGCAAGAGATAATTTATGAGGGGTGAGTGCCGTAAGAACGGAACATGCCGCCTTAGGTCCGACACCCGATACGCCGATAAGCATTTTGAAAGCGGTCGCTTCGTCGGTGCTCGCAAAGCCGAAAAGTTCAACCGAATCTTCTTTTACCGACATGTGGGTGAAAACACGAACGGTTTCGTTTAATTTCGGCGAAATTTCGGTAAGGGTATTGCCCGTTACAGTTACTTTATAGCCGACTCCGCCGCAGTCGATGACAGCAACGTATGAGAGTGCATCCAAATATATAAGTTCTCCCGTAAGACAGTAAATCATTTGATGAATAACCTTTCTTTGTTGTTTTCGGCTTATCGAGCGTCGGGGTCGGTCGGGTCATCTTCGCTTTTTTCTTCTTTCGAAGCCTCGCTTTGCGCATTCGCTTCCGACTGTTCTTCAAGGAGCTTTTTCGTAATTTTCTCGCTGAGAATCCGACTGTAGATAATCGCTTCGGCACAGTCGAAATCGTCGTTGTCATCGCTCACGCCGTCGGTGACGCTTGCGGTGCTTTCTCCGTTTTGTATCGCATTATCTTCGTCGCCGTCCGTCGGTGCCTCGCTTTGCGCATTCGCTGTCGACTGTTCTTCAAGAAGCTTTTTCGTAATTTCCTCACTGAGAATTCGACTGTAGATAATCGCTTCGGCACAGTCGAAATCGTCATTGTCATCGCTTACGCCGTCGGTGACGCTTTCGCCGTTGCCTGCGGTGCTTTCCGCATTTTCCGACGAGATGCTTTCTTTGGCGTTTGTGCCGCCTTGCGCCGTGATTTCTCCGCTTCGGCTTTCGCTGCCCTTCAAAGCGTCCGTATTAAAGCCGAATCCTCTTTCGTCAGACGCTCTGTCAAAACAATCCGAATCGATTCCGACGTCGGCAAGCAAGCTTTCGATTCGGCGATTTTTGTTTGCTTTTTCAATAAGCAAACGGTTCAGTACCGTGATAACGGTGAATGCGGCGAGACCGCAAAGCGTTACGAGGATACCGATGAATACTACGTTCGGTTCATATTTCATTGTGATTGTGTGCTCTCCTTTCGGTAATGTAAAAGTAATGAGTGCGTCGAGTGCCTTGCTTATTTCGATTTCTTCGCCGTCGCAGTAAACTTTCCAACCCTTGTCGTATGCAACGGATGTGAATATCGTTTCACGGCCTTCGGTAACGTTTATAGTGCCTTCTATTCTGCCGTCTTTATGGCTTGTTACTTCGAGTTGACATTCTTTGAGTGTATCAAATGATTTTACGAAGTTATCTTCGTTGAAAATTTTGAAGAAATTGCAGCCGTCTTTGAGGTACAATTCGTTCTTTTTGAGTTCGAGCCTTACGTTTATGCCGTCGCCTTTTTCGAAAGTGCCGAGATAAACCGTCCTGTAGGTCTCGTTTCCGAAATAAGTGCCGATTTTCGTTCCGTTGACGTAGAGGTTACACTCTCTCGTGTAGCTTGACGGGAAGTAGCAATATATCGCTCCGTCGTCGGGAGATTCGAAAACAAAGGATACGAACGCATCGTCGTCCTCTCTTGTTTTTTCGTATTTGACGTGGTCGGCGGTCGATTTTTCGGTGAGATTTTCGGTATACGAGGTAATTTCCGTTATGTCGTCGAAAATACCGGCTTCCTCTTCCGCACCTGTCATATATCCCACCAAAAGGTCTGTTTTGTCAAGCGGTGAGGGTGTGGCGGTGTCATCGGTAAAGGGGCAGGAAAGGTATTTGTCCGATACGCCGAAAGCCACCGACAGAGCGTATGGATTTTCGAGAGTTTCGGTTCCCGCTTCTTCGTTTACCGAAATGCTTTCGTAAAGCGAAGGCTTGTCTTCGTCGGTTTGGTATACAATGTATTTTACGTCAAGCAGTGAGTCGGTGACCGGTGTCTGACCGAGATATTTCGACCAGTGTGATTTCGATGCAAATCCCATGCGGTTCAGGAATTTGACCGTTTCGGCGTTCAAAGTCGATGTGGAACCCGAAAGGCCGTAAGTGCCGAGCGCCATGTTGTCGTTTGTTTTTCTGTGTTCGGTTATCTCCGTCCTGTAGAACCCGTCGTCGAGACTTTTTATTTCGTCGATTGCAACCTGCATTTTGTCGATGTAGTTTCTGTAGCCCGTTCTGCTTGAAAAAGAGACATCGTTGTCGAGTGCGTAAAAATTGTAAAGTCCCGATGCGAAAAGTTCAAAGCAAACGACGATGGCGAGAACGGAGAGAGCCGTTTCCCTTATATGGGATTTGTCGGCGCACATGAATTTGAGAATTATAAGGTAAACCGCGATAAAGCCGACCGACGCCCACACGCAGGCAAGGTCGGGCATGTTGTCGTAGTCCTGCTTTTGAAGAAAGAACAGAATCAAAACCGCAGCTCCGGCACAGAAAATCACGGGTCTGTAGCCTATATTCCGTATATCTTCAAGTGCTTTCGACGAGAAAACGACGAAGAAGAAAACGAGCATGAACGCATATCTGTAATTGAGCCAGTTCGGCTTTTGCATGCCGTGCCAGAAAATATCGATTGTCGAGCCGTTCATGCTTGCCGCAAAGAGAAGCACCAAAACGGCGGAAGAAATTTTCTCGCGGAGCGGAATTTTTTTCGAAATAAAGTAAAGAGGTGCCGTGAGCAGGGTCAGCGTGCTTGTGAATAAGAAAGGAAGCCCTTCGGGACGCACGGTGTCGTAGGAGCCGAAATACAGCTTTGTCAGCCCGTCGGCAAAGTCAAATTTTTGAGTGAATTCAAAGGACGGGTCGGAAAAAGTCGATTTTCCGAGACTTAGCGAATAAAGGGTCGGAATAATTATCACCGCCGCAATTGCCGCCGCAGTCAGCGACGAGAGAAACATGCGGAGAGAACTTTTCGCAAAATGCGCTCTTACAAGATTCGGATTTCTCTCGGTATCGGTCATCGAAAAATAAGAGTAGAAGAAATAAATCGCCGAGAAAATGCACATCATGTAGCCGATGTAAAAATTCGAAAGAACGGCGACCGAAAGAGACAAAACGTAGAGCGTCATCGAACCTTGCGATATCATCTTCCGTATGCCTATCATTACAATCGGAAGAAGTATAATGCAATCGGTCCACATCAGATTGTGCTGCATTACGACGCAAAAAGCGCTGAGAGCGTACATTGCCGAAAATATCACGCATTGCGTTTTACCCGTTTTGCACACGCTGTCGGAGTAAATTCCGAATGTGAGACCGCACAGACCGCATTTCAAAAGAATTATCAAAAGAAGGGCTTCGGTGATGTTTTCTTTCGGGAAAAGCACGACAAGATACGAGAGAGGGCTTGCGAGGTAATATGCGTAAATGCCCATGAATTCTCCGCCGAGAGCTCTGCCGAAAGAGTAGAGAAAACTTCCGCCTTCGGTAACGATTCGGCGAAGATGTTCGAAAAAGTAAACATATTGTCCGTTCAAATCCAAAACGAGAACGGAGTTTTCACCGAAAGGGTAAACCCGCATGAAAAGGTAGATTGCGAATAAAATCAGCGTCGGGACGGCAAAGCAAAGCGCAAGGTGCCACCTGCTTTTCTTCTTCGCTTTTTCCTCCGTTTCGAACGGTATGGTGTTTTTTGTCATTCTACGGTACCCATATACAACTCGGCCTTCGTGAAAATAAGACGTCGAAGACCTTTATTTTGTGCTTTTTACTAAGTATAACATAAAAAAAGCAAAATGTAAAGGCTTTAAAGCAAAAAGACGAAAATATGTTCGCTTTTCTTGAAAATCGGGCAAAAAAGATTGACTTAAGTAAAGGAGTATGATATAATATCTTATTATAAATTAAAATGGAGGACTGTTTGCCGTGAGAATTCTCGGAATCGATCCCGGAATTGCCATTGTCGGATGGGGTGTTGTGGATTACGTGAAATTCCGTAATATACCCGTAGCTTACGATTCCGTAATCACGAAAGCGGGGCTTCCCGTCGAGGAAAGGCTCATTCAAATTTACGAGGCGCTTTCGGTGATAATGCAGAAATACAAGCCCGATGCTATGGCGGTCGAGGAGCTTTTTTGGAATACGAATCAGAAAACGGGAATCGTCGTTGCGGAGGCAAGAGGGATAATTCTTCTTGCGGCAAGACAGCATCACATACCGATTTTCGAATATACGCCGCTTCAGGTAAAACAGGCGGTTGTCGGGTACGGCAGAGCCGAAAAGAAACAAGTTATAACTATGGTAAC
Source organism: uncultured Ruminococcus sp. (assembly GCA_964466085.1). GTDB lineage: Bacteria > Bacillota > Clostridia > Oscillospirales > CAG-272 > RUG14199. Next base: position 14,987 of record CAYXMB010000003.1, on the reverse strand, counting down.
GACGCTTTTGGGACTCGAAAAACCGCCGAAACCGGACGACACGGCCGACGCACTCGCCCTTGCGATGACTCACGCACAGTTCGGGGCATCGCCTCTCGGCAAGTACTACGGTGCCGTAAATAAACGGTAGCGAAAAATTAAAGTATTACGGAGTTTTTTATGTGGACAAGCGATAAATGGCAAGACTATGAGCTTATCGACGCCGAAGGCGGTGAAAGGCTTGAAAGATGGGGGAAATATATTCTCATAAGACCCGACCCGCAGATTATATGGCACGGGGAGAGAAAAAATCCTCTTTGGAGACGTGCCGACGGAATTTACAAACGTTCCAAAAGCGGAGGCGGAAGCTGGGTCGTCAACAACATGCCCGACAGTTGGTGCATCGGATACGGCCCTTTGAAATTCAGACTTCGCCCGATGGGATTCAAGCACACGGGGCTTTTCCCCGAACAGGCCGTTAACTGGGATTGGTTTTCCGATATTATTTCGAAAAGAGCAAGCGGCGCAAAACCGAAAGTGCTCAATCTTTTCGCATATACGGGGGGCGCAAGCGTTGCCGCCGTCAAAGCGGGAGCCGCCGTTTGTCACGTCGACGCATCGAAGGGAATGGTACAGGCGGCAAAGGAAAATATGCTTTTGTCGCATCTTGAGGAGGAACCTTGCCGATACATAGTCGACGACTGCAAAAAATTCGTCGAGCGTGAAATCAGACGGGGCAACAAATACGACGGAATTATAATGGATCCGCCGTCTTACGGCAGAGGACCGTCGGGTGAGGTTTGGAAGCTTGAGGACTGCGCTTTCGAGCTTATTTCCCTCACCGTGAGACTTCTCACCGAAAAGCCGCTGTTTTTCCTGATTAATTCTTATACGACGGGGCTTTCTCCCGCGACTATGGGATATATGCTTGCGAAAGCACTTCCCGATTATATTTTCGAAAACGGGAAAATCGAGACGGGAGAGCTCGGTCTCAAAGTCACCGAAAGCTCTCTTTGCCTGCCTGCGGGAGCGTCGGCACGCTTCGAATTCACGGGAGAGCGGTATTAAAAAGCATTTACGAAAAGGATTGAAAAACGAATGAATATAATTAAAGCTGAAAATCTCTTTTTCACTTACGAAGGAGAGACGCCCGAAGACGATGTTCCGGCACTTCGGGGTGTGAGCTTCGAAATAGAAGAAGGGTCTTTTACGGCGATACTCGGAAGAAACGGAAGCGGTAAATCCACTCTCGCGAAAATTCTCTGTATGATAAATATGCCCGACGGCGGAAAACTCGAAATCGACGGAACGGAAATCACCTCCGACGGTGTCGACGAGGATACGATTTACGGGGCACGGCAGAACGTCGGTATGGTATTTCAGAATCCCGACAATCAGATAGTTGCGACGATAGTCGAGGAGGATGTTGCTTTCGGCCCCGAAAATTTGGGGCTTGCGCCCGATGTAATAAGAAAAAGGGTCGACGATGCCCTTAAAACGGTCGGTATGGAGAAATACGCAAGACACTCGTCGGCAAGACTTTCCGGCGGACAGAAACAGCGTATTGCGATTGCCGGCACCATTGCGATGAGAAGAAAATGCATTATTTTCGACGAAAGCACGGCAATGCTTGATCCTATCGGAAGGTGTGAGGTGCTTGACAGCATTCTGAAGCTCAACCGTGAGGAAAACATAACCGTTATCATGATAACGCATTATATGAACGAAGCGGCTCTTGCCGATCGTGTTCTTGTCATGGACGAAGGAAAAATAATAGCCGACGGCACTCCGTCGGAAATATTCGTTCAAACCGAAATGATGAACAATGCGGGACTTGACGTTCCGCAAACGACGGAGCTTTTGAAATACCTGTCGGATGCCGGACTTTGCGTACCGCTCGACGCATTTTCGCCCGAAGAATGCGCCGCCGCAATAAAAAAAGCGCTGGCGGAGGGAGGATATCTCGAATGAATTACATTGCACGGTTTGAAAACGTCGGTTACACATACAATAAGGGCGTATCGTACGAAACGAAGGCGGTTTGCGACGTCACTCTGGGGATCGAAAAAGGTACCGTGACGGGTATAATCGGTGCGACGGGAAGCGGTAAATCGACTTTGATTCAAATGCTTAACGGCCTTGTAAAGCCCGAATGCGGAAAGGTTTTCGTCGACGGCGTCGATATATGGGACAAGAAAGTCAAAATGAGGGATATCAGGTTCAAAGTCGGACTTGTAATGCAATATCCCGAATATCAGCTTTTCGACGAAACAGTCGGAGGGGATATAGCTTTCGGTCCGAAAAACATGGGTATTTCCGGAGACGAGCTCAAAGTTCGGGTCGAAAAAGCCGCAAGTTTTGCCGGGCTTGATTTTGCGCTTCTCGGCAAAAGTCCTTTCGATTTGTCGGGAGGACAAAAAAGAAGAGCGGCGCTTGCGGGCGTTATGGCAATGGAGCCCGATTTGCTCGTGCTCGACGAACCCGCCGCAGGGCTTGACCCCGTCGGGAGAAGGGATATTCTCGGCAAAATCAAAAATTACAAAAACGAAAGAGAAACGTCGGTTATTATCGTGAGCCACAGTATGGAGGATATTGCGAAATACTGTGACAGGCTTGTCGTAATGTCGTCCGGAAGAGTAATCGCAAACGGTGCTACGGAAGAAGTTTTCTCCCGTCATGCGGAGCTTTCCGCAGAGGGGCTTGACGTGCCCGAAATCACGAAAACGGCGTATGAACTCGAAAAACTCGGCGTGGAAATCGGTGAGGATATTTACACCGTAAAATATGCCGCCGAAAGGCTGATTGAAAAATATTCGATAGGAAAAGGGGGCGTCTTGCACGGCAAGAGCGCCGATAAAGAGGGGTAAAGATGAACACGGATATAGTATTCGGGCAGTACTGTGAGGGAAAAAGCCTCCTTCACCGTCTTGATCCGAGAGCCAAAATAATAATATCGATATTGTTTATCGTCGATATTTTTATTGCGAAAAGCGTGTGGGCTTTCGCTCTGCTTTTCGTTTTTACGGCATTTTGCGTTGCACTTTCGGGAATCAATCTCGGAATTATAATAAGAGGACTTAAACCGATACTCGTGATTATGGCGTTCACCGCCGTTATAAATATCTTCTGGTATCGTGGAGAAACGTTGCTTGTCGAATTTTGGATAATAAAAATTTATCTCGAAGGCATTGCGAATGCGTTTTTAGTCGTGCTTCGGGTAGTGCTTTTGCTTGCGGGCACAAGCGTTATTCTGACGTATACGACGACTCCTTTGGCACTTACCGACGGGCTTGAAAGCCTTCTTTCGCCGCTTGCCAAAATAAAAGTTCCCGTTCACGAGTTTTCGCTTATGATGACTATAGCGCTTCGGTTTATACCGACTCTTATCGAAGAAACGCAAAAGATAATGAATGCGCAAAAGGCAAGAGGCGCCGATTTTACGGAAGGGTCGCTTGTTAACCGTGCGAAGGCACTTGTTCCCGTAATGGTTCCGCTTTTCACGTCCGCATTCAGGCGTGCCGACGAACTTGCGATTGCTATGGAATGCAGGCTTTACAGAGGCGGTGAAGGCAGAACGAGAATGAATGTTTTGAAAGCGGGAGTAAAGGACGTCTTATTTACTCTTTTGTTTGTCGTATTGGGTGCGGCACTCGTTGTGATAAACAAATACTGCGGCGGATTTACGATAAGCTATTGAGCCGATACGGCGGTATGAATTTTCGATAGACGAAGGAGGCGCTGTATGAAACTGCTGCTCAAAATAAAATACGACGGCGCCGCCTTTCACGGCTTTCAGGCTCAGCCCGCCGTCAAAACGGTCCAGACAACGCTGACGGAAGCTTTTTCGGCACTTTACGGTGAAAAAGTAAACGTCACGGGATGCAGCAGGACCGATGCGGGAGTTCACGCACTCGGTGCGGTTGTGTCGGTTGAGGCGGCGAAAAAAAACGGAGAGTGCGAAAAAGAGCTTTCGATACCCGTTACTAAAGTAGTGAGGGCGGCGAACAGCGTTCTCGACGGCGATGTCGCGGCAGTCGGTGCCGCACTTGTCGACGATGGCTTTCACGTGAGATACGACGTTGTGAAAAAAGAATATATATACAGAATATCGACATCCGACGTTCCCGACCCGTTCAGACGGGGGAGGGTGATGTTTTATCGACGTGAAATTTCGGATTCGGCTTTTTCGAAAATGAGGGAAGCAGCCGGTTATTTTATCGGGAGTCACGATTTCGCATCTTTCATGGCAAGCGGTTCCAAAGTCGTGTCGACTGTCAGAAATGTTTTTTCGGCAGATGTCGAAAGGTGCGGGGACGAGGTGATTTTCAAGGTGAGTGCCGACGGGTTCTTATATAATATGGTAAGAATTATGACGGGAACGCTTTTGGCTGTTGCGGAAGGGAAGATACTGCCCGAAAAAATCCCCGAAATAATAAAATCGAAAAACAGGAGCCTTGCGGGGGAGACGGTATGCCCCGACGGGCTGTATCTTAACGAAGTTTTTTACAACGGCGATATTCGCTGGGTTAAATAGATTTTATACATTTGCAAAAAACAAATCAAACGGCGAGGAGGTGAGACGGAATGAAAAAAGAGAATCGAAGCGACGGTCGGGAACAGGATATAAAATTTCGGGCAAGTCGCAGTGTGGACGATATGACGTCCCGTGAAAAGATAAATTTGGGAGTCGGCAAAAAGAGGGAAGAAAACGCCTATTACAAAAAAGTATCCCGAATTTACAGGGCGCTGAAAGTCGTAACTCTTTTCGTTCTCATGATTTATCTCGGCGTGACTTTTGCGATGTATCACACCGAAATCACGTACGAGAATTTCATGTATCTCATAAAAGACCTCGACACCGACGGAGCGTCGTCGGGTGCCGAACTTCATTCCGTCGAATTCGATCTTGCGGGAAGGTATGCGGCGGATTTCTACCGCAACAGACTTGCGGTATGCTTTACCGATTCGTTTAAGCTTTACGGCAGTGACGGAAAAGCCGAATACGAATACACCCATTCTATGGAGTCACCGGCGATTTCGGTCGGGGACAAATATGTGTTGGCGTATGATATCGGCGGAAATACGTATTCGGTTTACACGACGATAGCGAGAGTTCTCTCAAAGCAAAGCGACGGGGAAATATCGTGCGCCGCAATGGGCGCCTCCGGTGAATATGCGATAGTGACGAGAGCGAGAGAAAATAAATACGTCGTAAACTTTTACGACAGAAATTTCAGGGAGACGTCGAAGATTTATAAAGACAAATACGTCATGACGGCGGCGGTTTCCGATGACGGAAAAAATTACTGTGTTGCGTCTTTCGACGTCGAAAACGGCAGTTTCACGTGCGAAGTAATGTACGGCGGACTCAGAAGCGATAAAGCCGATACGGTGAAAGTCGAAAACGCTCTCCCGCTGAAATCGGGATTTTTCTCCGACGGGAGTTTTACCGTAATTTGCGACAGTTGTGTTCTGTTCTTTAATTCAAACGGCGAGCTCTCTCTCAAGCATTCGCTTGAAAACACGGCTCTGTCGATTGCCGATATAGCTTACGATAAGGTGCTGACCGTCGCAAAGGAAAGCGTTGCGTCGGACGTAAATTTCGTTTCCCTGTTCGACAAAAGCGGGGAAGTGATTTCGCAAAGAACGGAGTCCGGCAAAATCAGCTGTGCGGCGCTGGGCAAATCAAACGTTTTCGAGGCGGTATCGGGTACGCTGTACCGTTATGACTTCGACGGTGCGTCGGACAGTGAGAAATGCGCTCTCGGCGTCGAGAAGCTCATTCCCGAAAGCAATTCCGTTCTCGTTTGCACGTCGGACGGTGCGGTGCCGGCTTTTACGGCGAAGAGCTCCTTTGCAAGCGGAGAGAGCGAAAAAGAAAGCCCGACGGAGCCGAAAGAGAGCGGTAATGCGGGAGGACTTGACATAGACCTTGAAAGCAACGGCGGATAGGTTTTGATTTCGGTTATATAAATTTAAGGAGGGAAATACGGTGATAAGTTTCGGTATCGATATAATTTTGGCGGTAATTGCCGTAATCATTATAGTTGCGGGGTGGAGAAAAGGTGTTGTAAAAGGGATTTTGTCTCTTGCGACAAGCATAGTTGCGGTTGTCGTCGCTTATGCTTTTACACCGAAGCTGTCCGCTTTGATTTACGATAATTTTATATTGCGAAATATTTCTTCGGGAATAGAGCAGACCGTCGGTTCGCTTGCGAAAAGCGGTGACGGCTACGACTTCGGAAAACTTATAAGCGAAATGCCGGAAGTTTTCTCAAATGTTTTGACAAAATACGGGGTATCTGCGGAATCGGTGGAAAAGCTCAATTCTCAGATGACGGAAACGGGTGATGCGGCGCTTGAAAAAGTTTCGAATTTCATAGCGTCTCCCGTTGCGACGGTTATTTCCAATGTAATATCGTTCATTCTGATTTTCATAGCCTCGCTTATCGTATTGAAGCTTTGCTCGAAAATCATAACGGCGATATTCAAAGCGCCCATATTAAAAGGTGCCGACCGTTTTGCGGGGCTTATATTCGGCATTGTCAACGCCTCTGTCGTTCTTTGGGTGCTGAGCCTTGTCGCCTCGCACGGAGTTACGGCTTTGGGTTCGGTGGCTCCCGATTGGTTCGGTGAAAAGGTGGTTGACAATTCACTTATTTTGAAAGCGTTTTCGCACTTCAATCCGCTCAAAGTGATTGACGGTGTTATAAGTTATCTCGGATAAATTAATCAAGGTATAACGGAGGTATGATATATTATGATAATGTGTTCACGATGTCAAAAAAGGGTTGCCGTCGTTTTCATGACCAAAATGGAAAACGGCGAATCGAAGCAGGACGGACTTTGCTTGAAATGCGCAAGAGAGCTCGGAATCAAACCTGTTGATGACTTAATGAAAAAAATGGGAATCAGTGAGGACGAAATCGACAAGCTCAGCGGTGAAATCGACGATTTCATAAACGAAGGCGCCGACGGCGGAATTGTTTCGGGGATGCTTGATTCAATAGAAGATGCCATGAACCGTCAAAACGGCGACGGAGCGGAAGATGACGATGAATATGAGGACGAAACCGAAGGAAGAGCCCCTGCTCTCGATTTTTCGAAACTCACGGGAAACGGGTCGAAAAAATCGAAAAAGCCGAAAGAGCTTAAGTTTTTGACGACTTATTGTACCAATATGACGGAGAGAGCGAGAAGGGGCGAGACCGATAAGGTAATCGGGCGTGACCGTGAGCTTGCGAGGGTAATTCAGATTTTGTGCCGCAGGCAGAAAAACAATCCTTGTCTGATAGGTGAGCCCGGCGTCGGTAAAACGGCGATAGCGGAAGCTTTGGCGCAAAAGATAGCGGCGGGAGACGTGCCTTACGTTCTCAAAAACAAGGAAGTTTACCTTGTCGATTTGACGGCCCTCGTTGCGGGTACGCAATTCAGAGGACAGTTCGAATCCCGTGTCAAGGCGCTTCTTGCCGAAGTTTACGCTTTGGGCAATGTAATTCTCGTAATCGACGAGGTTCACAATATAGTGGGTGCGGGAGATGCCGAAGGAAGCATGAATGCCGCAAATATGCTGAAACCCGCTCTTTCAAGAGGCGAAATTCAGATTATAGGAGCGACAACGCTCACGGAGTACAGAAAATATATAGAAAAAGATACGGCTCTCGAAAGACGTTTTCAGCCCGTAACGGTTGAAGAGCCGGGAGTTGAGGACACCGAAGGAATTCTTCGGGGAATCAAACATTACTACGAAAAGTACCATGCGATAAAGATACCCGATTCCGTTCTTTCCGCAGCGGTTTCGCTGAGCGAGAGATATATAACAGACAGATATTTGCCCGACAAGGCAATCGACTTAATCGACGAGGCGGCAAGCCATCTGTCGCTTTCATCCCCCGAAATCAACGAAAAAAGAGAATGCACGGACAAGCTCGCAAATCTCGAAAACGAGAGACTTTCTCTCGAAAGCGATGCCGAGAAAGCCGACAGCGAAAAAAAGAAAGAGGAAACCTACAAGAGGCTTGCCGAAATCAAGAGCGAGACTATAGGTATAGAAAACAGGCTCTCCGAAATTTCGGGTGCGTGCGACAGCGTGACAATGAGTGTATCCGACCTTGCCGACGTTATCGAAATTTGGACGGGCATTCCCGCATCGACCATAAACGAGGATGAATTTTCACGTCTTGACGGCCTCAGGGACAGAATCAAAAAGAGAATAGTGGGACAGGACAAGGCGGTCGACGCCGTAGTCCGTGCCGTTCGCAGAGGCAGAACGGGCGTTTCCCCGAAAAGAAAGCCCACGTCGTTTATATTCGCGGGACCGACCGGCGTCGGTAAAACGGAGCTTGTCAAAGTGCTTGCCGAAGATTTGTTTTCGTCTCCCGAAACTCTTATACGGCTTGATATGAGCGAATTTATGGATAAGTTTTCGGTGTCGAGAATTATCGGAGCGCCTCCCGGATATGTCGGATACGACGATGCCGGTCAGCTCACCGAAAAAATCAGGAGACGCCCGTATTCGGTGGTTCTCTTTGACGAAATCGAAAAGCTCATCCCGACGTTATGAATATTTTGCTTCAGATACTCGACGACGGCAGAATTACCGATGCGAGAGGGAAAACTGTAAGCTTCGAGAACACCGTAATCGTAATGACGACGAATGCGGGCTCACAGGGCTCGTCGACCCTTCCCGGCTTTACCGACATGCCCGATGTCAAATCGGGCGAGAAAACGGAAAAGGCTCTCGGTGAATTTCTCCGTCCCGAATTTATAAACAGAGTTGACGAGATTGTCACTTTCAGAAGCCTTGACAGAGAAGATTTCAAGGGAATTGCGAATATTATGCTTTCCGACCTTGTAAAGGCAATGCACGAAAAAGATATTCTTCTGACCTACGATTCGTCGGTTACCGATGACGTTGCGGAAAAGTCGTATTCGAAGAAATACGGGGCGAGAAATATGCGCCGTTACATCGAAACGGAAATTCAGGACAAAATAGCCGAAGAAATAATCAGAACGAGAGGTGCTGTCAAGGCAATAAATTTGAGAGTCGAGAACGGAAATACCGTTTTGACGTCGCTGTAAACGAAAAAATCTCGCTTCGTGGAGCATACTATGAATATCAATACGAATTGGCATTCGCTGAATGAAGAAATGCTGATGGGGCTCTTCAAAACCGACAGGGCAAAGGGACTTTCTCCGGGCGAATGTACGAAAAGAATCGCAATAAACGGACCGAATAAAATATGGTACGTCAAGCGTGCGTCTGCGGCGACTTTTGCGGCTCAAACCCTTCTTGATCTCGCAACGGTGCTTTTACTCGTTTTTTCGGTTATATGCGCTGTTTTCGAAAAGAGCGGTGAGGTCTTCGCAATAGTCGGTGCGGTTGCGACAGGCGGTGCCGTCAGAGTGATTTCTTACGTGTGGGCACAGCGTGTTTTCGAAGAAAAAGCAAGGGGAGTTATACCCCGTGTGCGTGTTATCCGTTCGGGTAAAGTATCTATTGTCAGTGCCGAAAAACTCGTTCCGGGAGATATCGTATTTCTCGGAGCGGGTGACACCGTTCCCGCCGACCTTCGAATTCTTTCGTCAAGCGAGCTTCTCGTTTTCGAAAACAAAATAACGGAAAACAGAACCGTTGTATTCAAAAATTCCGAAGTTATAAGTGAGGACGGGGGCGCCGAAGTACCGATTGAAAGACGTGAAAACGTGCTTTATGCGGGAAGTACCGTAGTTTCGGGCGAGGCGAGGTGCGTTGTCGTCGCCGTCGGCAAAAAAACGCTTGCGGTAACGAAATACGGAGCTTTGCTTATTCCGTCGGGCGAGAAAATCGGAGTATGTGCGACTCTTTCCCGCTTTTGCAAAATTTCAAGCCTTATTATGATAGGACTTGTCGCTTGCCTTACGGTTGCGGGAGCGCTTTGCGGAAATTCTTCCGCTTCAGAGCTTCTTTTGACATCCCTTGCGCTTGCCGCCGCATCGATGAGCGAATTTTTCACCGTTTTGGGATGTATTGTAATCGCCGTTTCGGTGAGAAAAGCCGACAGCGAGGAATGCGGCAGAGCGAAAATCAAGGATGCGTCGACGGTTGAAGTTATGAACGGTGTCGATACAGTGATAATCGAAAGTTCCGAAATGCTGAAAGCCGGAGACGTAACTCTGAACAGCTATTTTTGCAACGGACGGCTTGTGAATGTCGATGAGCATATCGACGGATTTTCACCGACGGAACTTTTGAAAATGTGTTATCTGACGACGGGTGTTCTTCCGCAAGGTTCCCTTTCCGACGGACTCCGTCTTTCCGCAAGGGTCAGCTCATCGGTCGATTACGAAGCAATACACCGTGTTTTCGACGATTATTTCAAACATACATGGGAACCCCGTTCCGTCGACAATACGGTTATCGTAGGTCATGAACCCGCCGGGAGCGCAGATTCGGGAGGGCTTGACACCGTTCTTCTGTCGGGCGCTGCGGGATATGAGGCTATCGTAAGCGGACCGCTTGAAACCGTTTTGTTCTGCTGTTCTTCGGTCAGAAAAAAGGACGGCGTTTATCCGATAACGTCCGCCGATACCGCGAAAATCGCAAAAGAGGCGGAAAAACTTCGGCTGAGAGGCGTTCGTCTTGTGGGAGTTGCGAGACGGGATTCGCCTTATAATAATATGAAAAGAGTATCCGCTCTCCAAATGTGCATGACTTTCGAGGGATTTATCGCAATATCCGACCGTGTTCACGGCGATGCGCTTGACGTTATAAGAAAGTGCCGTGAAACGGGAATCGGTATGGTCTGCTTCACCGAAGGCGACAGAGAGGACAAGGCTTTTCTGAAGCTTGTCGGAATGAGCGAGGACACCGACCGTTATATAAGTTTCAAGGAAGCGTCCGAGAGCACGGAGATAGTACTTAAAAAAGGCGAGTTCGCCGTTATCGAAACGGGGCTTGCCGACAGCGCCCGCCGCCGTCGGGAATTTCTCAAAAAGATAGGTGCGGGCGGAACGGTATATTCCTACGTCAGCAAAGAGCCGGCCGATATGTGGGCTCTGAAGGAAGCGCCTGTTTCTTTCGGAGTGCCCGAAGCCGCAAAAATCAAAAAAACCATTCCTCAGTCAATCAGAAGTTCCGCTCATGTTGTGATAACACCTTCGGGAAACGGTGCCGGTGTATTCGAGGCGTTCCGTGTTCTCGAATTTGCGAAGTGCTCTATGATGAACTTGAGACGTGCGGCGGAATATCTTACGGCATCTCAGGTATCACGCATAATTTTCACGGCGGTGACGGCATTTACACGTTTTAAAGTCGCCGACCCCGTTCATCTTCTCGTGTGGGGTCTGTTCTTCGACTTTGCGATAGTCCTTATGACGGCGTACCGTGACCCGTCGGAGAATATAATGAAAACGCCCGAATCGAAAAGGCGCTTGCCGTGCAACATCGGAGAAATCGTTTTCCCCGTTGCGCTCGGCGCCGTGTGGGCGACGGCACTTGTCGCCGTACCCGTTGTGCTTTCGATTGTTTTCGAAAAGATATCGGGTGAAGTTCTCGAAAACATGATATTCGTGTCGGGAGTTCTTTCGGTGCCGATTGTGGGATTCGAACTTATGACCGACGGAAGTGTTTTCGAAAAAAGGAAGAAGCAATCGGCGGCATTTCCCGTATCACTCGTAATGTCGCTTGCTCTGTCGCTTGCTTTTTCGTTTTCAAAAGGTCTTGCATCGTTTTTTACGTGCGCTACCCTGTCGTTTTCTCAATATGCCATGACTTTTATCCCGTTTGCGGTACTTTTTGCGGCACTTGAAATCGCAAAAGCTTTAAAGAGAAAAAAAGCGTCGCTGTGACGGTAAATCGGAATAAAAACACAAAAAACATAAAAAATATATTATAGAACAAAAAAGGAGATTTATCATGTCCGAGTGTACTCACGATTGTTCGACGTGCGGTGAAAACTGTTCGTCGAGAGAGAGTAAAATCGAAAAACTTGCGCCTTGCGAAGGTGCGAAAATCAAACATTTAATCGGTGTTGTAAGCGGAAAAGGCGGTGTCGGGAAATCGATTGTGACGTCGGCTCTCGCCGTAAGCACTATGAAAAAGGGATTTAAAACGGCAATTCTCGATGCCGATATCACCGGTCCTTCGATTCCGAAGGCGTTCGGCGTAAAAGGCCCCGTATATCAAAACGAGGACGGAAAACTCGAACCCGTTGTATCCGAAAAGGGAATTGAGCTTATGTCGCTCAATCTTATGATGGAAGAAGAAACCACTCCCGTCGCATGGCGGGGACCCGTTATTTCGGGAGTGGTAAGCCAATATTGGACCGACGTTGCGTGGGGTGATGTTGACTATATGTACGTCGATATGCCACCGGGAACGGGGGACGTTCCGCTCACCGTTTTTCAGTCGTTGCCTCTTGAAGGAATTATCGTTGTTACCACTCCGCAGGATTTGGCGACCATGATTGTCGAAAAAGCGGTTCATCTCGCAAGACTTCTTGAAGTTCCGATTCTCGGTGTTATCGAAAATATGTCCTATGCCGTTTGCCCGTGCTGTAACGAGAAAATTTACGTTTTCGGTGAAAGCCACGCCGAGAAAATCACGTCCGATTTCGGTGTTCCGCTTCTTTGCAGTCTGCCTATCGACCCTACACTTGCGGCTCTTGTCGACAGCGGCAAAATCGAAAATTTGAGCGACGAATATTGCGAAAAACTTTCAGATGCTGTCGGAATAAAATAATTCAAAGTTACGGGAGCTTTACCTGCAACCGCTTTGCGGAACAATGTTCACAGTTTCATTGCGGAGCGTTGCCCGCAACTTTGTTGCGGAACGTTATCCGTACTTCATTGCCGAGCACCGAGCGTACCCGTTTCGGGGTTCACCCCGTACCCCAGAGCTTTTTGCAAAAGGCCCATGCGAAAATTTTCAAACGGCATTACCCGTTATCTGCGGTGATGCCGTTTTTGCATTCGGATTTATTTTCTTTCAAACGGTACCGATGTGCCGCTTTTTTGCGTTCGGATACATAAACGCTTTACCGCCCGAAACATCCCGTCAAGTCTCACGGCGTTCGGCACTGCTGTCGAATTTTCCCCTTTCGCATAAAATGAATAAAAAACAGCGTGGGGAGGCAAATGTGAGTTTTGAAGAAAATTACGGCATAAGACTTGTATCGAAAAGAGCGGTCGACTGTTTTTTTGTTACCGCAAAACGGGAAAATGCGAAGGTCGTAAAAAAAATTCTCGAGAGTACGCCGTTTACCGTTCTGAACGTTTCCTTTTTCGGCGATGAAATATGCGCCGTATTTTGTAAAAGCGCTTCTTTGAATTGCGAAATACCGTGCGTAGAGGACTTTGAAAAAATTTCGACTGTGAAAAACGCAACGCTTTTCCGTTTTACGTCTTTCGGAGCGGCAAAAATCGGTGCTGTCGGGAAAATATACCGTGCGGCCGAAGAAAACGGCGGCGTGATACTTGCGGTGTCGCAAAGCGACATAGGCATTGCGGTTTGCGCTATTCCCGATAAGATTTTCGATAAACGAGAATTATCTTTCGATAATGTTCGGAGATAAAAACAGAATAATGCCCGTATCGCCCGAATAAACTTGTTGCGAGGTGATGTCATGAATTTTGATTTTAAGAGCGGTAGAGTACGGGATAAAAAGGCAAGTGTAGAAAACAATTATGCCGAATGTTCGAAATCAGCCGGTGCCTTTATGGTATTGGGTTTTGTAATCATTGCTCTCTTTTTCGTCTCGGCACTGCGGGATTGCGGTGACACTTGTGAAACGGAAAAATATACAATTGCCGAAAATCAAGGGGCGATATGCGTTTCGCAGGTTTCGGGAGAAAACCGTTCTGCCGAAAGCCGTATTCGGGAAAGAATAACGAGTCTTTCGCCGATTGACGTCATGAAAGAAGTTTTTCTCGAAATATTCGCTTTCGGGGGTGAAAATTGAAGTATTTATATAAGGCGAAACGCCGTGCGCCGTTTAAAAAAATTCTCTCGGCAACGGTAGCGCTTTTCGCACTCTTTGCGGTCTTATTCGTTTTAAGGGGAACGACTTACGCCGTCTTGCTTTTTTCGGCGGCGCTGATTCACGAGTCGGGGCATGTTCTTACGGCAAAACTTTTTAAAGTCAAAAGAGTGAGAAAAAGCGGCGATATTTTCGCTCTCTCGCTGAAATACGATTTTTCGGGGACTTCGTTTTTTACCGAAGCTGCCGTAAGTGCGGCAGGCGCCGTATTCAATGCCGCAGCATGTATTCTTTGCATTGCTTTCGGGAAAGGTGCTTCTTTAAACGGTATATTTTTTATTTTTTCGAATGCCGCTCTTGCGACTTTCAATTTAATACCGATATCTCCTCTTGACGGCTTCGGGATAATGACGTGCCTTGCGTCGGAAATATTACCGCCGAATACGGTTGCCTCCGTTTCAAGGGCTGTTTCGTCGGCTTTCTCATTCGCTTTTTTTATTCTGACGGTTTATATCCAATTCAAAGTGGGTGCCAATTTGTCGCTTGCGCTTCTTGCGGCTTTTCTTCTTTTGAACATGAATTTCAAGTATAAAGTATGATTTCAAGGCAATAAGAAATGCGGGATTCGAATTTTCGAATCCCGCATTATGCGGTGCGCCCGGCATGGGCGACAACTTGGTGGTGAAAGTCCACTACGGACTCGGTAGCAGGAACCGTTAGCCGAAGGCAAGGGTGTCCATCGTGAGGTGGAATCTGAAGGAAGCCGGATTGCGGAGGTTAAAAGGTCCTCCAATGGGCAAAGTTTCGGGCTGACGAACAGAAATCACATATAAGGCCGTGCATGGGCGGACGACTCTGCCAAACAAGGGAAAGTCTAATGCTACCTGGACCCTGTGCGGTAGATGTGGCGGTCGTGAAATGAAGGTTGTCGTTCTTACCCGGGGATGTCTGCAAGGTACGCCCTGATGTGGAATAGAAAAAATTTCTAAAGGGGTAAGCCTTGTCGAAAGGCAGAGGTTGAACTTGCAGAAGTCAGCTCCACCCATAGTA
>CAYXMB010000002.1:4168-23563 GCA_964466085.1 uncultured Ruminococcus sp. | reverse complement strand
TGGGAAACGAGAAATTTTGCGGTAGTCACGGTGGAAGATACCGTGAAGGCTTTGGGACTTCTTTCCGGATATTACAGAAGTTTTTCAAAAGCAATGATTGTGGCCGTTACGGGAAGTGTCGGAAAGACAACAACGAAGGAATTTATATCTTATGTTCTTGCCACCGAATACGAAATGCAGAAAACCGAAGGAAATCACAATAACGAAATAGGATTTCCGATGACTCTTTTTTCTCTCAAACCCGAATGCGAGGTTGCCGTTTTGGAAATGGGAATGTCGTCAAGAGGCGAGATAAGTTTCATGTCGAAACTTGCGCATCCCGACGTCGCCGTCATAACGAATATCGGCACGGCTCATATCGCAAATCTCGGAAGCCGAGAAAACATATGCGAAGCGAAACTTGAAATAACCGACGGCATGGACGATGACGGGATTCTTATAGTTTGCGGAGACGAACCTCTTTTGACTTGCAAGAAAGACATCGTTTCTCCGAAACCGATATACGTCGGTGTTTACAATCGGAAATCCGATTACAAAGCAATAAATATAAGAATGAGTGCCGACGGCACGGTATTCGACATTCTCCAAAACGGTAAAGCCGTTATAAATGTTGAAATACCCGTAGTCGGGAGACATAACGTATATAACGCTCTTGTGGCCTACACGGTCGGTTGCGTGCTCGGCATAAGCGAAACAAAAATTCGTCTGGGACTCAAAGAATACGTTCCGACGGGCATGAGACAGAAAATTTACGAGTATGCGGGAGTTACGGTAATCGAGGACTGCTACAACGCAAGCCCCGAATCGATGAAAGCATCAATCGAAGTGCTTTGCACCATTGCATCGAAGAGAAGAGGAGCAAAACCGTGTGCTCTTTTCGGAGATATGCTTGAACTCGGCGAGAATTCACGCTTTTTCCACGATCAATTGGGTCAATATGCGGCTCAGGCGGGAATTGTAAAATTATACTGCTTCGGCGAAATGGCGGAAACCGTAGCGGAAGCCGCCGTAAAAAAAGGAGTGCGCATCGAAAACATTTATGTTTGCTCCGACGTAAACCGTCCCGATGTTATGGCGAAAATGATTAAGTCGTCGATATCACCCGGAGATGTTCTTCTTGTCAAGGCAAGTCGCGGTGTTGCCGCAGAACGTGTTTTGGAAATACTCAAAGAAGGTCGCAAATCGATTTAATAAATCTCCCGGAAAGGAAATATTCTTCAATGTCAAAATTGCTGATTTCGGTATCCGTTGCCGCCGTCACGTTTTTACTGACGGTCCTCATATTACGCAAACTCATACCTTATCTTAAAAGTAAAAAGCTCGGCCAGCCGATTTTGGAAATAGGTCCGAGATGGCATAAAAACAAAGAGGGCACACCGACAATGGGCGGACTTTCTTTTATAATCGCCTCCGTTGTATCGGGGGTTGCCGCATGTATTGTAATCGGTGTAAGGGACGGATTTAAAACCGTCGTACCGTTTATTTTGACTCTTTCGTTTGCCGTGCTTTGCGGACTTATCGGATGCATTGACGATGCGGCAAAGCTTCGCAAAAAACAAAATGAGGGGCTTTCGGCAAAGCAAAAATTCGCTCTCCAGACGGCGGCTGCCGTGTTGTACGTCGTCGGACTCCGTTTTTGCTGTAACGTCGGGACTTCGATATACATACCTTATTTCGGCGTGACGATAGACTTCGGCATAGCGTACTACATCATCGCCGTTCTTCTTCTTGTCGGAATCGATAACAGCGTAAATCTCACCGACGGAATCGACGGACTTTCGGGAAGTGTTACGTTTGCCGTTTCGCTTTTCTTCGGTGCGGCGGCACTTTACTCCGGAGACGGAGTGAATGTTTCTCTTGCTCTGCTTTCCGCAATTGTTTTGGGATCGACGGGCGGATTTTTGGTTTACAATTTTTATCCGGCGAGGGTTTTTATGGGCGACACGGGCTCACTGTTTCTCGGCGCTCTCGTTGTCGGATGCTCTTTCGTTCTCGGAAATCCTTTGATAGTTGTAATTGCGGGACTCATTTATATTGTCGAAACGGCATCCGTGATGCTTCAGGTGGGGTATTTCAAGCTGACGGGCGGAAAAAGGCTTTTCAAAATGGCACCCATACATCATCATTTCGAAAAAAGCGGATTCGGCGAAAATCAAATCGTCGGTCTTTTCACGGGACTTACCGTTTTGTTCTGCATTGTCGCATGGTTCGGCCTTGCGTAACACCGAACAGATAATAAAAAACGGAAGGAAGGTATACGATGAATAACAGCGGTAACGGAACAGGCGGACAAAGCCGTGAAAGAAATAACACTCAGTATACCTCAGGACGTCGGTACCGTGAGGATTTGCAACGGGCACGGGTGCAAAACGACGGCATAAAACGCGAAAAAGCCGTCGTGGTGCGTCGGCGAGGCGAGATTGTAAACAGCGAGGCGAAACTCTCAAACGTTGAATACGTTGTCGGGAAGCCCGATTGGATATTCGGTACGGTTGTTCTCGTTCTCGTGGCTATAGGTATACTTATGGTATACAGTGCAAGTTATCCGACGGCAATCACCGATTACGGTGACGGATTTTATTATGCGAAAAAGCAGTTTATCTTTGCGCTGATCGGTGTTGCCTGCATGATAGCCGCATCGCACGTTCATACGAATTTTGTCAGAAAACTCGCTCCCGTTTTTTACGGCATGGGTGCTATTGCTCTTGTTGCGGTTCTTGTCATAGGATCGGGTTCTCACGGAGCGAAAAGGTGGATTTCCGTCGGCGGAACGCTTATCCAACCTTCGGAATTTGCAAAACTCACTTTGATAATTTTTCTTGCGTGGTACGTCAACCGGTATTCGGAACGCTACGAAAAAGGAGAAAGCGGAAAAAATCGGTTTGTGTTCGGAGTTGTTCTGCCGCTTTTGATTATCGGACTTTACGCCGGTCTTGTAATTTTGGAAAATCACCTGTCGGGCACGATAATTATGGTGGCTCTCGGTGTTATTATCATTTTTCTGTCGGGTGTGCCCATAAAAATGAATTCGGTTACTTACCTTACTTTGGGACTCGTCGGAGGCGTAGCCTATATTTTCAAGAACCCTTATGCACTTCAAAGAATTTCGACGTTTTTGAACCGTGAGAATGCCGATATTCTCGGTGAAAGATGGCAAACCTATCAAGGTATCCTCGCAATAGGTTCCGGAGGCTTTATGGGGCTCGGATTCGGTCAGAGCAGACAGAAATTCAGCTATGTTTCCGAAGCTCAGAACGACTTCGTTTTTACCATTTGGTGTGAAGAAATGGGTTTCTTCGGCGCTATGATTGTAATGGGTCTTTTCGCATTTTTGATAATAAGAGGATTTCGTATTGCGATGAAAGCCACCGACTTTTTCTCGTCGGTTCTGGTTTTCGGAATCATGTCTCAGGTTGCAATACAGGTAATACTCAATCTGATGGTTGTAACCGATATAATTCCCAATACGGGAATATCTTTGCCGTTCATGTCGTCCGGCGGAAGCTCTCTTCTGATGTTTATGGGCGAAATGGGAATCGTAATGAGCGTGTCGAAACGCTCATATCAGAAAAAACTGTAGAATTGCGGAGGACAAAATGAGAGTACTGATAACGGGAGGCGGAACGGGCGGTCACGTCTATCCCGCACTTGCAATAGCCGATACGATAAAAAGAAACATTCCCGACAGCGTTATTGAATACGTCGGAACGTCACGGGGAATCGAAAACAAACTTGTGCCGAAAGCGGGCTATAAGCTTCATCACGTCGAAATAAGAGGAATTAAGAGAAGTCTTTCGCTTTCCAACATCAAAACGGCGTATTACGTTTTGACGGCACCTGCAAAGGCAAAAAAGCTTATTAAAGAGTTTAAGCCCGATATCGTAATCGGTACGGGCGGTTACGTGTGCTGGCCGGTTATCAAAGCCGCATGCGATATGGGTATACCGACAGCGCTTCACGAATCCAACGTCGCACCCGGTGTTGCGGTTAAAGCACTGGCGTCGAAGGTCGACAGAATATATCTCAATTTCAAAGCGACAGCCGATTTTCTTGAAAACGTTTCGGAAAAGCTTTTGTTCAGCGGGAATCCCGTCAGAAAAGAAAAGCGGGCAACGACTCCCGAAGAAGCGAAGAAAGAACTCGGAATCGGGAACTGTAAATATTTACTTCTTTCTTACGGCGGAAGTCTCGGAGCACAAAAAGTCAATGAGGCGATTCTCGATGTAATGAAAAAATTCACGTCACGGCATCCCGAAGTGTACCATATCCACGCAAGCGGTTCGTCGGGATACGAAAATTTCAAAAAAGCTTTTTGCGAAGCGGGACTTGACGGATGCGGAAATATCAGACTTTGCGAATATATTTATGACATGCCGCTTTGCCTTTCGGGTGCCGACCTTGTAATTTGCAGGGCGGGAGCCATGACGGTATCGGAGCTTGCGTCGGCGGGCAAAAGTGCGATATTTATTCCGTCACCGAACGTCACGAACAATCACCAGTTTAAAAACGCAAAAGTATTGGCGGATGACGGTGCGGCGCTTGTGTATGAAGAAAGCTCTCTTGAAGAAGGATTTCTCGCCGAAAAAATCGGACATCTTTTCTCCGATGCCGGATGCGACGAGCGACTTTCAATGGGCGAAAAAATCAAGAATTTTGCGGTTAACGATGCCGACAAAATCATATTCGGGGATATTCTGAAGCTTATCGCAAAGAAAAACTGAGAAAAAGAGAAACGTGATCGGAGGTGAGGCTTCGTGACGTCACAAAACAGGCAAAACAATAAAGGAGCCCGCAACTCCGAAAACAGCAGACAAAACGGCGGTTATTCAAGCGGTAACGGCAATTGGAACACAAGCGGTTATGCCGAAAGCGTTCGAACGAGCCGTACCGATACGAGGGTAATGAATACCGACACGAAAAGAAGGACTTACTATTACGACAATACCCCCGATGCCGTTAAGGCACGTCGTAAAAAACGAGTTGAGGAAAAGAGAAGGGAATTTGAAAAGGTTCTTCGAAAAAGTGTTCGAGGCAGAAAAATCAAAAGTTCATTCGTTTACATAACGTCGATGCTTCTTGCGATTGCGATTGTTGTCGGAGTGTTGTATTACTTTTTTTTCACAACTTCGCAAATTACGGTTACAGGCGAAAGCAGTTACAGCGACGAGGAAATAATTTCGGCATCGGAACTTACGCCGAAAACACATCTTTATTCTTTCAGCTCAAAAAAACTGAGCGAAAAAGTCAGTTTTTTCTGTCCGAAAATTTCGTTTACCGAAGTTTCGAGGAGTGCTCCGAATAAGGTTACGCTGAGCGTTGTCGAGGAAGAAGCCGCTTTTTACACGGTAATTTACGGTGAGGTTTATTATATTTCGCCGACTTTACGTGTGCTTGAAAAAACGGAAATCGAAGATGCCGAGTCATCGGGTCTCGGAAGGCTGAAACTTAAAAAAGTTTCGAAAGCGGTATCGGGAAGTGCGATTGAGCTCTGCTCCGACCGTGCTCAAAGATACCTTGAAAATACCGTTGCACTTGTCAATGAATCCGATTTTAAAGGCAGAGTGAATTGCATCGATATGTCGGATGAATTTAATATCACAATGGACGTGGACGGGCTGTACAGGCTGAAACTCGGAACGCAGGACGAGCTCGAAGTTAAGCTTAAACTCGCATCGGCGGTTCTCAAAGATAAAATGTTCGAGTCCGGAAACAAAGCGTATATCGACCTCACCGATACGTCGAAAACAAGTGTCATCGTCGACAATCAGCTTGTTATCGGGTGACATGAGAGCTGTCCTATAGTATATAATGAAGCGAACGGTGCGAAACGTTTTTTTCGGACTTTCGAAAAAAAACGTGCCGTAAAAGCAAAATTTGACGGATGACAATCGTTTTTAAAATAAGCTTTCGCCTAAAAAGACAAATGAATAAAACCATTAACAGGCGGAAATAGTGCAAAAATGGAAATAAATCCCCTTTTTACTCTTTTTTTACCGAAAAAAACCTAAATTTTTTTCCGAAACATATTGCATTATTGAAAAAAATAGTATATTATATATTTTGAACATCTATATTTTGTGTTGTCACTGTTTTATGCAAATGCAAAAAAATAACCGACACTCAAAAGAATAACAAAAGATAAAGACGAAAAGAAATACATAACGGAGGACATGAAAATGCCATTTGAACTTGATGATAACGTTGCCGTAGGTGCGAATATAAAAGTCGTCGGCGTCGGCGGGGGCGGCGGAAATGCCGTCAACCATATGATAAACTCCAATGTAAGAGGAGTTGAATTCATAGTTATTAACACGGATAAAATGCCGCTTGTACATTCCAACGCAACGAATAAAATCCCGATAGGCGAAAAGATAACGAGAGGACGCGGAGCGGGAGCAAATCCCGAAGTCGGAGCTCAGAGTGCGCTTGAAAGTGCCGAAGAAATCAAAAACGCCATTTCGGGTGCCGATATGGTGTTTATCACTGCGGGCATGGGAGGCGGAACCGGAACGGGTGCCGCACCTGTCGTTGCGAAAATCGCTCAGGAGATGGATATACTGACGGTCGGTATCGTTACGAAGCCTTTCGCATTCGAAGGAAAGAGAAGAATGGAACAGGCGGAGTCGGGTATTGCCGAACTCAAGCAGTATGTCGATTCCCTTGTTGTTATTCCCAACGAAAGACTTAAGCAAGTTTCCGACAGACCGATAACGATGATGAATGCGTTCGAAGCCGCCGACGATGTACTGAAACACGGCGTGCAGAGCATTTCGGAACTTATCAACGTACCGGGATACATCAATCTTGACTTTGCGGACGTCACGTCCGTTATGAAGAGTGCGGGCTACGCTCACATGGGTATCGGTTCCGCAACGGGTAAAGATAAAGCGGAGCTTGCGGCAAAAGCCGCCGTTTCGAGCCCGCTTCTCGAAACGTCAATCGAGGGAGCAAGAGGTATTCTTATAAGCATTACGGCATCTCCCGATATCGGAATCGACGAAATCGACCTTGCATCTAATATGATAGCATCGCAAGCTCACGAAGACGCCAACGTAATATGGGGTGTTGCTTTCGACGCTTCTCTTGAAGACCAGATGGATATCACGATTATCGCAACGGGATTCGAGAATAAAGCTCAAGATGAGGCTTTCCCCGCAAAGCCCGAAATTAAAGCCGAACCGAAAGTTAAAGAAGAAGTCGAATTCGATGTCGGCGACGAAGACGACGATCCCGATTTCACCGAACTTATGGGTATGCTTAAAAAAGAGAAGGAGACCCCCGACGCAAGCCGTGACAACGGTGCGTTCGGAGGATACGGTATGCCCGATTTCGGACGCCGCTTCTGATTTCCAACTGTATAATATACGGCTGCCGTGCTTCTTGTGCGACAGCCGCATTTCGAATTGCGGAAAAGCAGACGAAAAAAAGCGGATTTTTTTAAAATTTTTCATCAACGTATTGACAAAAGCGAAATCACCCGATATAATTGAACCAGATAATGATACACAGTCAGAAAGGGGTATCTTTTTATGAAAAAACTGCTTGCATTGCTTCTCACTCTTACAACCCTATTTACATTAATGGTTGTGGCAATACCGGTAGCTGAAGCCAAAATAATATCCGGCGAATTCGGTCCGGTCGTGCACTCGTATTACGATCCGGAATTCGATGAGACAGTCGAAATAAAAGCTTACTGTTTCGAATACGATTACGTCAAAGGATTCGGTTCGAAACCGTCTTACAGTTATCTTACGATTTCGATTAACGAAGAAGCTAAACAGTACGCCGATATTGACGGATATCTTCCCGAATACGATTCACCGGCAAGTCTTCCCTGGATTGAAGATATGTCTTCTACGTATTATGAGATCCTTTCGAGAGTTACTTTCGGTGAGGGAATAAAGAACATTCCCGCATATTCGTGCACGAAATGTCCGCAGCTTACGGAAATCAATCTTCCCGATTCTCTTGAAAAAATCGGTCAGCAGGCGTTTGAAAACGCTGCCGCAACGTCGATTGATATACCCGATTCCGTTACCGAAATCGGAAAATACGCATTCAGATATTCCAAGATTGAAAGCATAACGGTTCCTTCTTCCATGACCGTTATAGGTGACAGTGCATTTGAATGTATGCCTTACCTTACCTCTGTTGTAATGAACGGTAACGTTACCGAAATCGGCGAATTTGCTTTTGCAAACGACCAGGTTCTCACCGACATCGAGCTTCCGATGGCATTGACGACTTTGAAGTCCGATGCGTTCAGAAGATGCGTTTTGATTGATCACTTCAATATTCCCGCAACGGTAACTTCAATCGGCGACAATGTTTTCAAATACTGTAAAGCTCTTAAGAATATCGTAATTCCCGAAGGTATCGAAACTGTCGGACAGGGACTTTTCTTCGGATGCGAGTCTCTTGAAAGCGTAAAGCTTCCCGCAAGCATTACCGAAATCGAGAAAGAAGCTTTCTACGGCTGTACCGTTCTCGGTGCAATCGATATTCCCGGTGCCGTAAACAAAATCGGAATGAGAGCATTCGGCAAGTGTGTCGCACTTACGACCGTCGAAATTCCCGAAGGCGTTTCGACTATCAATAATTATCTTTTCTATGAATGTACCGGTCTTGAAAGCGTAACACTTCCCGCAAGCATTACGACAATAGGCAAGGGTGCCTTCTACGGATGCGAAAACCTTAAATCTCTCGATATTCCCGCAGCTGTAAAATCGGTCGGCGCCGACTGCTTCTACGAATGTAAATCTCTTTCGAGTATCAGCATTCCCGCATCGGTTTCCAATATCGGTAAGTATGCGTTCTGCCGTTGCTTTGACCTCAACACACTTGAAATTCCTTCGAAGTCCACTCTTATAGGAAAGTACGCTTACGGTTACTTCTATACGAAAGACAACGGATTCCAAGTTTCGGATTCAAGCACAATCTCCGGACCCAAAGGTTCAACGGCAAGCGAATATGCGACGAACGTAGGAATTAAATTTCTTGCAAAATAACAACTCCTTTATAGATTGAATTGATTGAAACGAAAACCGAGTCGAAGGCAGTAATGCCGACGGCTCGGTTTTTGTTTGTTGCCGACTGAAAGTCGACAACTGTTACGATTTTTAAGTTGTTTGTGAATATGCCCGAAATTACGAAAGAAAAATTATGTTATTTTCCCACTCTTTGCGCCGTTTCGGGGTCGGAAAGAGCGGCGCCGATTACGGTACCGTACTGAGAATGTTCGGGTATTACGAAATTCATATCGAACATTCTGTTTATTATTCCGAAAATTTGACTTGCCATTGAGACTCCCGTCAAATTACCCGTGAGGACAATGTCTTTTAAACCGTAGTTCCGTGCGGCGAAAAGGCTCACCATTCCGACTGTTTCGAAAACCATATTAATTATGCCGAGTGCGATATCGCCTTTTGTCGCAATGTCGCTGACGTTGCCGAAATTGGATGCCGTCATCAGGTCGGAAAAACCGTTTGCCAAATCGTGACTTGTTATGTCGTCGATTTTTAAGTCGACATTATCGAGATTTCCGCTTTTCGCAAGTTCATCGATGTGCTCAACGCTTGTCATGCCGAGCATTTGGGATGAAAGACCTATAAGCGTACCGCCGCCGATACCCGTTCCGCCGAGATGTTTCGGCTCGCATCCTTTTTCGGCGTAAACGATTGCCGTTCCGGTTCCCATACTTGTTATTATCGCTTTTTCAAATCCCGAAAGGTATAGGCCTCCGAGCCCGATACTTTGAAATTCCGGTACGACGTAGCACGGCAGAGAGTAAAGCGGCATTGTTGTAAACGAAGAACCGGCACCGGTTATCATAACCCTTTCGATATCGGACAGCTCAAGAGAATTTTCGCTGATGAATCTGCCGAATGCGCCGTACATCGAGGTAATGGGGTCTGTTGCCCGCACGAAAAGAGGTTTCATAAGCACGTGCTTTGACGATGCCGTATCAAAACCCGCAATTTTTGTCGCACTGCCGCCGATATCTATTCCGACAACTATTTTCTTATGTTTATCGTTCATGTTTATCACGGCCTCCTTATAAGAGATTAGTTTACACTGTGCTGATTTTACCATGAATTTAAAGCAAAATCAATACCAAACCGTAAATACCGCAGTAAACGTCGGAAAATATCGGTCAGTTTCCGTCTTTGACGAGGTCTGCAACGGTTTTTGCGACATCGGGACTTTTCGGTGCGCCTATTGTTTCGGCAATTGAAAGTGCGCATAAAACACCGCAACGCTTTGCTTCGGCGAGCGTGTTGCCGCAAGAACCTATTTCGAGAAGCAAAGAGCCGCCCGAAAGCGCCTGATTGAATGCGGCACTTCTGAGATTAATATTTCTTGACATGGAATCCGATATCGAAGAAAAGGAGTTTTTTTGTATTTTGAGTGCGAGAGACAGGTTATTTTCCCAGTTATCGTGTTCGGCTCCGCCCTCGTCGGTTCCGACGACAATCATAAGTTGAGCGCATTTCATGCCGTCAAAAGTAAACGATGTTCTGTATTTTGTTTTTTCGGAGTCGATTATCGCATCACGGTGAACGTCGAGAACATAGAAAACGGAAGGATTTTTCTCAAGGGTTTCTTTAACGGCGGAATAGGAACGTGAATAAGAATCACGGTAACTTTCCGTGTCGTACATGTTTCTGTCGTGTATAACATTGACTCCCGCAAGCTTCAGTGCGCTTTCTATTACGTCGCCGACCGCAACAACGTTTTGCGACGTATCGTTCGTTCTGAAAGCATCGCTTGTCGAATATGTATCGCTTCCGCTTGAATATGCTTCCGTACCGTGAGTGTGAACTATAAGAACGCACGGCGCGCCGTTTCCGTACTCATTGTAAATTTCACCGACTGTTTTCACGGTGCCTTCTTTCGCCGAAAGTTTTTCGGCACTCGGTGTGTAATTTGTTTCGTTGCTCATTGCGTAAGGAGATGAAGTTGAAAGGTCGATTTCCGATATCGGAAATTTTTCTTTTTCATTGGTTTCGCCTGCGGCATCGGATGTCTCGGAGGGTGAATCCGTATCGGGTGTGTCAGCCCCATCGGTTTTGTCCTCGTCGGTTTCGACGGTATCGCCGCTCTCCGCATCGGCGTTATTATCTTCTAAAATCAGTGCGTTGTCGAATATTTCGTAATTCACCGATTTTTCAATTCCGCTTGAAAGAAGCGCTTTGGCGACGGGAATGCTTTTTTTAATGTAAAAAAACGATGACATTGCGCAGAATATAAGGCAAAGAAGTCCGCCGATAAGTCTTACGGTTATCGGCGCATCTCTCTTTTCTTCGCTTTCGATATTCTCCCCTTCGCAAAGAGTTTCTTCGGTGTTTTCCTCTGCTAATACAACGGCAAGCGGATTGCTTTCGTCGGTAATTTCACATTCGGCACTTTCTTTGAATAATTCGGTTTCCTCCGACGTTTTCTTAACTGTAATTATTTCGGTCTTGTCCATTTTCAATCTCCCTTGTGTTATGATGCCGGGCTTTTACCCGTTACAATCATATTACCGCAAGGTCGGATTTATTACAGGTTTCCGTAACCGAAAACTCCGTTCAAAGCGGCGGATATCACACCTGAGAACCGTCTGCTTACAAGGTCACAGTCTTTTGTCGTGACGAAAAAATTTTTCGAATTTTCGAGCTTTTCAATCGTTTTGCCGTCAAACTCACGTATTCCCGAATCGCAAAGCGCATCGAAAATCAAAGTCGACGAGTTAACGACCGTCGGAACGCCTATGGATATAACGGGAATTCCGAGATTATCTCTGCCGATTTTCGGGCGGTTGTTGTTTATACCTCCGCCGGGAGATATTCCGACGTCGGAAATTTGAATTGTAGATGCAAGGCGCGACGAAGAACGTGCCGCAAGTGCGTCAATTGCAACGACGATATCGGGGCGTATGTTATCACACACGGATTTTATGATTTCCGACGATTCTATTCCCGTTTGACCGAGAACCGCAGTCTTTATTACCGACACTTCGCAAAAGCCGAAGCTTTTAAAAGCCGGAACTTCGGCGAGATGCCTTGTCGGAGATATCATTCCAGCCGTTACGGGGCCTAAAGAGTCGGAACTTATAAGTTCGTTCCCGATACCGGCTATTAAAACTTTCGTTTGTTTTGCGATTTTTTGCGAAAGTGTTTTTTCACTGAGATTTTTTATTTCCTTTTCGAGAATTCCCGAAAGAACGGTGTCTTGCCCGATGTCTTTCCTCACGGCATCTCCCGATACGGTGACGTAACTCCCGATTTCTTTTTCGAGCGCACGCTTGCCCTCGTCGTTTAAAACATCGAGTCTTTCGACGGTAACGTTGCCGTAATCCTTTCGACTGTAACGACAACCTTCGCAGTCGGCGGGAGAAATTTTTCCGCTTTCGCATGCGAGGTCGGTCTGAACGAATCTTCTTTCGTATTCTTTTATTTTCAAGTTATCACATCCTTCGTTACAGTATTTCCGAAATCGGATTTTTTATTCTTTTTTCAACGTTATAATATGGAGTAAAATGTGGAATAAAGCCAAAAAAGCAAGCAAAAAACTTTTGCGATTTGTGCACACGGACAAAACTTAAAAAAACAAAAATAGGTGATTTTTATCGATTGATTTTTTGAAACAAAAGTGATATAATAAATTGGAATATGAATACGCTTCATTTTTATTCCGCAAAACGGAATATATCGGGCGGCAATAAGGAGGAAAACCTTTATCATGACTAAACTCAAAAGAGTGACAGCACTCGTTCTGGCGTTATTAACGGTTATCTGTGCGCTTGCTTCATGCTCTACGCTTGAAGACGGCGATAAGGGTGCGGTTATCGACGTTTACATGACAAACGAAATTTATAATTTTGACCCCGCTTACGCTTTCACCGATGCGTCGGGTGCAAAAATACTCAGCCTTATTTTCGAGGGCCTTACGAGACTTGACGAAAACGGCAACTGGGAAAAAGCTCTTATGAAAAGCTACGAAATTTCTCAGGATGACGACGAGGCGTTTAAAATTCAGGTGACGCTCAATGACACAAAATGGAGCGATTCCCGTACTGTGCAAGCCAATGACCTTGTCTTTGCATGGAAGAGAATACTCGACCCCGAATTCAAGTGCGAAGCCGCTTCGATGCTTTACGATATTAAAAACGCACGTGAAGTTAAAATGGGTGATGCGTCGATTGACGATCTCGGCATTTTCGCAATAGAAACTTATGTGCTTGAAATCGAGTTTGAGCAGAAAATCGATCTCGACGATTTCTTCAAAACGGTTGCAAGTCCCGCACTTGTTCCGCTAAGAGAAGATATAGTTTCGGGAAACGAAAACTGGGCTAAAAAGGCATCGACAATGGTAACCAACGGTCCTTTCGACGTAAAGGAAATAGTTTACGGCGAAACGATGCGACTTGAGAGAAGTGCTTATTACTATCGTGACACCGACAAGGACGAAGCACTTGATAAATACGTAATTCCTTACAGACTTATTACTCACTACGATATCGGAACGCTTGACGAACAGCTTGATGCGCTTCTTTCCGGAGACATTTTCTATCTCGGTGAAATTCCGCTCGGTGCGAGGGAAGAATACGAAAGCTATTCCAACAGGAGCGACATTGCGGTAACTCATACTTATTACTTCAATCTCAAAAACGAGGTTTTGTCCGACGAAAACGTGAGAAAAGCGCTTTCGATGGCAATCGACAGAGAAGAAGTGTGCAATATAGTTAAATATGCGAAACCCGCAACGGGCTTTATCCCCTACAACGTTTACGAGGCCGACGGCAAGACGTCGTTCAGAGATACAGGTGATAAAGACGGAGCTCTCATTTCGGTAAATGCCGCTCTTGACGAAGCGAAAACGCTTATCAAAAATGCGGGCGCAACGGGAGCGGCGATTTCGATTGCCGTCAGAGACGATGAGGTTGATTACGCCGTTGCCGAGTATATCCGTGATACATGGAAAGAGCTCGGAATCAACGCTAAAATCAGAGTTCTCGGCTACTCATATGATTCCGATGACAGTACCGTTGTCGTCGATGATTTCTATGCGGCATACGCAAGCGGTGATTTCGATGTAATAGCCGTTGATACTCAGCTTCTCACAAGCGATGCATACAGCGCACTTGCCCCGTTCGCATCGACTTTCTCCGGAAACGGTGTCGATATGGAATCCGAAACTTATGACGTTTACGGTCACGTAACGGGATATACAAGTTCCGAATACGATGAGATATTTGAAAATTACAGCCTGACTGCCGACAGCAAAGAAAGATGTTCGCTCCTTCACGAAGCCGAAGCAATGCTTCTTGACGATGCGGTGGTAATGCCGATTTACTTTGAACAAGACGCTTTCCTTTTCTCCGACGTGCTTGATAACATAGGAGCACGCTATTTCGGCCGCAACTTCAATTCGATGACAATGAAAGATTATATGTCATACAAGGAAGCTGCTGAATCGGAAAATGCAGACGATTATTTGAATGAAGTAAACGACTGACGTTGCAACAGACAGCGGGGGCTTAGCCCCCGCTTAATTTTTCCCGTAAAGGAGGAAACATTTTGAAGTCATTCCTTATCGAAGCGGACGAGATAAAAATTTTTATTTTGTACTTGCTTGATAAAATAGGATATCCCATTGACTATCCCACCATAGGTCAAATAGTCGTGAGAGACGGAATTGTCGGCTTTTTTGATTTTGCGGAATGTTTTTTTGCACTTGTCGAAGCCGGACATATCAGAGAGATATATCCCGACGGCAATACACCTGAAAAAACCGAAATCGTCGATGACCCCGATATTATCCCTTTTGACGGCGTAGAGGAGGAATTCGAAAAAGCCGTTATGGAAGAATCAAGCGACGCCATTCCGCCGAAAGTGCTTTACGAAATTACGGAAAGCGGCAAAAAAGCGGCGAGAAGTTTTGAGACGAATATCATGGAAGAAGTTAGGGAAAAGGGATACAGAAGCGCACTCAGACACCTTTCACTCGAAAAAAGAGATGCGAAATTCGAGAAGAAATGTGTTGAGGACGGTGACGGCTATCTTGTAACGTGCGCTATCACCGATAAATACGGCAAAGAAATGGAACTGACGGTTCGTGCCGACAGCAAAAATCAGTGCGATTCGATGCTTTTGAATTTTGAAGAACGCCCCGAAGTTGTTTTCAGGGGAATCGTTGCTTTGATGAGCGGGGACGTTAATTATCTTTTCGAACAGTGACGGCGAAGTGTTTCGCCGTTTTCGCTTTTTTGTGGGATGAAACTTTCGTAAGAGCGGGAAAACTTTGAAATTCGGAACAAATTTTAAATATAATATGACTTTATTGAAGGTATCGCTTTGAAAACGTCTTGACTTTTTAAAAAAAAGTGTTATACTAAATAGTAATAGCTGTATTGAAATGGGACGATGCTTGCAAAAGAAATCGATGAAAATTCGCTTTTGCAAGGTTGCGGTTATGCTGATGACTGATAAAACAAATTCTGAGAACAAATCGAATTTTGCCGATAAAAAGGTAAAGCAAGACCCCGATGTTTTGATTCAACGTATTCACGAAGGCGACGGAACGGCTTTTGACGAGCTATCCGAGAATTATATGCCTTTGATTAATTCCGTGTGCTCTTCATTCGAAACGTCGATTGAGGAGACTGAGGGTGCGGGGGACTTATCGGAGCTTCGCCAAGAACTGAGCTTCACTTTGTACCGTGCCGCGAAAGCTTACGAGGCCGGCAAAGGACATGCGACTTTCGGTAAATATGGGAAAAGGTGTCTGACAAACTGCGCAATTTCGTATCTTCGGAAGATAAGGTCGGCAAAGAAAAAGCAAGAAAAAGCTCTGCGCAAACTTGAAAACGAGCTTCGCTGTGAAAAACATCAGCATACTTTCGACACTTATTTTAACGGTTACGGTTATCTTGATAAGAAAGAGATTCTCGAAAGGATTTCTTTCGTTCTTTCGTCTTACGAATTTACGGTTTTCAATAAATATCTCGAAGGTTTAAGTGCCGGAAAAATTGCCGCAGAACTCGAAACCGACGAAAAATCCGTGAACAATGTGGTTTACCGCAGTAAACGTAAGGTTGCCGCCGTTTTTAATCCGCCGAAGTCGGGCGAAGAACCGTCGTCCGACGGTATGACGTGACAGTTTAAAACAAGGCTTCGCCTTTGATTACGGGTGATAGGTGAAAGTCCTTTTTTGATAAAATATAAACTAAAGCGAGGAAAATATGTTCGAAGACAAAATCTTAACGTGTAGGGAATGCGGTGAGGAATTTACGTTTACCGCAGGTGAGCAGGAATTTTATGCAAAGAAAGAATTGCGCCATGAACCCACAAAATGCAAAAAATGCCGTGAAGCTCACAGAAAAACGGTGAAAGAAGAAAGAAAACTCTTTACGGGCACTTGTGCCGCGTGCGGCGGTGAGGCAACCGTTCCTTTTGTTCCGCAAAACGGCAAACCTATCTATTGTTCGGATTGCTTTGCGGCAATGAAAAACATTCAGGATTAAAATTATAATTCGATAGAGAGACACCGCAATAAAGCGGTATAATCGACATTGATAGCAAAGAAGCCTAAGCGGAGCAAAAGAGTTATGCGGTATTTCGGGTGTCGCTTCTACCAATCGGCGTTATTACCGCAGTCGAAATGATACTTTTCGGCCAAAAGAGAAAACACTTTACAAAATAACGGATTAACCGAAAAGACGTTATGATTGAAAAATGTGATGTCAAAAACGTTTACCCGTCGCCGTAAAACAGCGACGGGTAAATTATTTTCTGTGTTCTTAATTTAACGTTGATACGGTAATTTTTGCCGATTTTCGGCTTATGTACCATCGAAAGAGCCCGAAAAATCAAAAAAATTATAAAAACTATGTACTTTTGCAAAAAGGTATGCTATAATATAAAATAAATAATACAGAATGGGTCAGTGTGCAAAGCACCTAACCTTGAGCAGGTATTTTAAATCAAAGGATATACGGGCATGGTAAAAGACTCAAAGAGTAAGAAATACACGGGCTCCCACCGCATTCGGGACGAAAAAACGGTTGCGAAAGAAGAAGCAACCGAAGTTCTTCCGGGTGCTGTCATCGGCAGAAACGCCGTCATGGAACTCTTGAAAAGTGGCAGAAGCATTGATAAGATATACGTAAAAAGCGGCGTCAGAGAAGGTTCCATTGTAGTTATAGTGGCAGAGGCGATAAATCGCAAAATACCCGTTATCGAAGCGACCGCAGATAAACTTGATTTTCTGTCGGGTAAAAACAATCATCAGGGCGTTGTTGCACTTGCCGCCGAAAAGCAGTATGTAGATATAGATACGATATTGGAAAGCGCAAAAGAAAAAGGCGAGCTTCCTCTTGTCGTAATAGCGGACGGTATTGAGGACCCGCAAAATCTCGGAACACTCATAAGGTGTGCCGAATGTGCGGGGGCGCACGGGATTATAATTCCCAAAAGACGTGCGGTCGGACTTACCCCGATAGTTACCAAAGCATCCGCAGGTGCCATTGAACATATGAATATAGCGAAGGTATCCAATTTATCGGATGCCGTTGAAAAATTAAAAAAATCCGGTTTGTGGGTTTTTGCGGCGGAAGCGGGAGGAACTCCTTACTATGAAACGGATTTTAAAGTACCCGCCGCCGTAATACTCGGAAGCGAAGGCTTCGGTGTTTCGAGAATTCTCAGAGAAAAAGCTGACTTTACGGTTTCGATACCGATGTACGGCAAGGTGAACTCGCTTAATGTATCGACCGCTGCATCGGTAATTCTTTGCCATGCGGCAAGAATACAGAAAACGGCAAAATGACCGATAACCTATTCAAAGAAACCGAAACAGTGCGTTTCGGGAATCGAACGAAAGGAAAGGATACAATATGACGGACATTAACAGAGACGGTTCCGACGAACTCGACGTACAGGCATTGCTCGACAAGTACCTCCCCGACGACGGCGGAGATAACGGAAAAATCCGAAAAACGGATGAAGATGCCGACGCTGAAAATAAAGCATTTGAGGAAAATGATTTTTCCGATGTCGATGTTTACGCAACCGACAGTGTGAGGAAAACGGACGGAAACGACGTTTTGAATTTCGAAGATGCCGAAAACGGTTCCGATTTCGATGGGGCTGTTGGTGAAGATATCGGTACAGACAATGCGTTTTTCGACGCATCTCAAGGCGAGACGGGTGAAAACTCCGAAAATATTTCGTCGGATGATGACAAAGATATTTTCTATATGGGTACGCCGGACGACGAAAAAAATGACAGTGACCCGTTTGGATTTATCGACGGAGTTTTAGATGACATGGAACTCGGTAACGTGCCTCATGATAGTACCGACGTCGACGGCGGAAAAGGCATTTATGAAACTTTCGATTTTCAAAACGACTTGTTTATAGAAGACGAAAACGGCGATTTTGCAATTGATAAAGATATCATGGCGGAAATAATGGCAAGTGAGTCTTCTCAGTTTGAGGGGATAGACGGCTTTGAGGATATCGAAACCGTCAGCGGATTCGATTCTACCCGCTCGAATATCGATTCGGTGCAAGAAACGACTGTACCTGAAGATATGCCGGTCGGTTCGGAGTCCGACTGTGAGGACGACGTCGAAGAATTCGAAACCGAAAGCACTGATGAGGATGATTACTCTAAATTTGTAAAAGAGTTGATAAATCATCTCGACGATGAACCGGGAGACACCGATTTGAATCTTCTGGTTGCGCTTGGCCTTGAGGACAGCCTCGACGACAAAGTCGGAGCCAACAAGGCTAAAAGGATGAAGAAAAATTACAATAAAGAGCTTGAAGCGCAGCAAAAAAAAGACGAAAGAAGCGTTCGCTACGAATACAAAGACCCTTCGCAGACGAGAGAAATTTCGGAAGTTTATAAAAAACGCTATTTCGGGCTGAAGATAAAGCTTGTAATTGCGGCTGTCCTGACGGTGTTTCTCATGATATATGAAAATTTGCCTCTTTTAGGATATCAGCTTGCCGGATTTTTGGACCCTGCGGTATATCCGGTGGTATATATTATGGTGGACTTACAAATTCTTCTCATAATATATGCGACTGCATATGAACAGTTCTTCTCGGGCTTTGCGGCGATTTTCAAAGGCAAACCGACTCCCGAAAGCATTATGTCGGTTGTGGCTGTGATATCGGTTGTTTACTCTGCAGTTGCGGCAAATACCGCACTTGCACCCGTTGAACCCATTCTGTTTAATTTTCCTGCCGCAATATGCGCCTTTATGTCCCTTGTATTTGCGTATCTGACGGTCAAACGGGAAATTTTCAGCTTCAATGTCATCTCATCCAAAAAAACGAAATATGCGCTTCGCAGACTATCTTCGAGCGAGGCGGCGATGGAAGTCGCGGCGTTCGGTGACGA
>CAYXMB010000002.1:0-4158 GCA_964466085.1 uncultured Ruminococcus sp. | reverse complement strand
AGGCAAGTTCGGGTGACGTTCTTAAAATCGAAAAAGTCTCTTTTGTTGACAGCTACTTCTTCCGCACGGAAAGCGCGAATAAATCCAACAGCGCAATAGTTTGTCTGTCCGTCGGAATTTCTCTTGTTCTTTCGTTTATTTTCGGTGTGTATTCGAAAATGACGGGCAACGACCTCTCGAAAGCGTTTATGAATGCTTATGCGATGTTCGTTGCGGCACTTCCCGTTTCGATATTCTTCACTTATTCTTTCCCGTTCTACAAAGCGAATCTCGAATCTTACGAGAACGACAGCACTATAGTCGGGGAAAATTCACTTGAAGAATATTCCGGTGCATCGGTAATGTCATTTGATGACAAACTCGTGTTCCCGTCTGTCGGCGTCAAGGTGCAGAATATAAAGGTATATAACAATTACCGTTTCGACAGAGTGCTTTACTATGCAGCGAGTGTTTTTGCGAAAACCGGAGGACCTTTGGCGGACGTATTTAAGCTTGCGACGCAGGAAATGGGATATTCCGATGATGTTCTTCTCACCGGGATCGGGAACGGATATATTCAAACCGAAGTTAACGGGAAATCGATTATATTCGGCAGAGCCGAGAATCTTCTTGAACTCGGATGTGATATACCGGATTCTTACCTGAGCGAACCCGATGAACCGCAAATATCCGTTATGTTTATGATATTCAAAGGCAAGGCTGTTGCGAAAATGAATATAGTATACGAGCTCGACGCCGACTTCGAATACACGGTGAAACAGCTTGCGGGAAGCGGCATGTCGGTTTGCGTCAAAACTCTTGACCCCAACGTCGACGAGGATATGATAAAGAGCAAAGTATCTCTTGATAAATATCCTATCCGAGTAATTCGCTATGCAAGTCTTGAAGAAATCGCAAACGAAGTCGAACGTTCCGACAGCGGCATTGTCGCAAGGGGAACCTCGAAATCGCTTTTACGTACCGTTACATACTGCGACAGAGTTCTCGATGCTAAGAGAATCAGCTCTTTCGTTTGTTTTATTTCCGCTATTGTAACTACCATTGTGTTTGCCGTTGTGCTTTTGACGGGAAAGATGGATTCAATAAGGTCGATTTACGCCGCAATATGTCAGCTTTTCTGGCTGATTCCGGTTGCGGTAACGACGAAAGTTATCGTTAAATAACCAAATTCGAAAGGAAGGGCGGAGGCTGTGCCACCGCCCGTTTTGTTGAAATGAGAGATGATATAAGAAATTTTATTACAAAAGTTCAGCGTCCCGGCAGATATACGGGGGGAGAGCCCGGAACCGTAATGAAAGATAAATCGAAAATAAAAATGAGATGGGCGTTTTGCTTTCCCGATACGTATGAGATCGGAATGTCGAATCTCGGCGTGAAAAAATTGGCAGGCGGGCTTAATGAAATGAGTGACGTTTGGTGTGAGAGGGTATTTGCGCCGTGGGTCGATATGGAAGAAGAAATGAGAAAGAGAAATATACCGCTCTTTGCTCTTGAAAGCGGTGATTCCGTTGCGGAGTTTGATGTGATGGCATTTTCTCTTTCATATGAGCTTTCGTATTCCAATGTGCTTAACATGCTTTCTCTTTCGGGACTTCCGCTTAAAGCGGCGGACAGAGACGACGGCTGTCCTATTATCATTGCGGGAGGTCACTGTACCTATAATCCCGAACCGCTTGCCGATTTCATCGACGTTTTTTGTATAGGAGAGGGCGAAGAAGCACTTCCCGAATTTTCCCGCCTTTATATGGAAATGAAAGAAAACGGGAGCTATTCGAAAAAGAATTTTCTCTACCGTGTCGCAACGGAGCTTGAAGGTTTTTACGTTCCTTCTCTGTATGAGGTGGAATACAACGAAAACGGCACTATAAAATCATTCGAGCCTGTGGATGACAAAGTTCCGAAAAGAGTAAAAAAGAGAATAGTCGAAAATTTAAACACGTCGTATTTTCCGACAAATCCGACTCTTCCGCTTATTGAGTCGGTACAT
Source organism: uncultured Ruminococcus sp. (assembly GCA_964466085.1). Lineage (GTDB taxonomy): Bacteria > Bacillota > Clostridia > Oscillospirales > CAG-272 > RUG14199. The sequence goes on along the minus strand of CAYXMB010000002.1, from coordinate 2,171 downwards.
AACAGAATAACCCTCGAAGTATTCAGAGGTTGCATACGGGGATGCCGTTTTTGCCAGGCGGGCTTCATTATGAGACCCGTCAGGGAGAAGTCTCCCGACGTTTTGTGCGAACTTGCGAGGGAAAGCGCATTGAATACGGGATATGAGGAAATATCGCTCTCCTCGCTTTCGATAAGCGACTATTCAAAGGTCGACGAGCTTACCGAAAGACTTATTGAATGGACTAACGATGAAAAAATAAATCTTTCGCTTCCGTCGCTTCGTGCCGACAGCTTTACGAAAGAACTTATGGATAAAATATCTTCGGTCAGAACGAGCACACTGACGTTTGCTCCCGAAGCCGGTACACAGAGATTAAGAGACGTTATCAACAAAAACGTTACGGAAGAAGAAATACTGAGAGCGTCGCACGTGGCGTTCGCAGCCGGAAAAAATCAGGTCAAACTTTATTTTATGATGGGCCTTCCGTATGAAACTTATAACGATATCGAGGGAATCAAAAAACTTGCTTCCGACGTTGTGGAGGAATATTACAAAACGCCCGAAAGAAATAAGCACAAGCAACCGCAAGTTACGCTGAGCGTTGCGTGCTTTATTCCGAAGCCCCACACACCGTTTCAGTGGGAAGGGCAGAACACTATGGCGGAGCTTGAAGAAAAACAAAGCTTTTTGCTCGATAAGATAAAAAGTGACAGAAAAGTCAAATTCAATTACCACGATGCCGACGTTTCGAGGATAGAAGCTATTTTCGCAAGAGGCGACAGAAGACTCGGCGAAGCTCTTTTGGAAGCGCATAATAACGGAATTAAATTCTGTGCGTGGGAGGAATGTTTCAACTACGAAAAATGGATAGAATCTATCGAAAAAGTCGGACTCTCACCTGATTTTTACGCTAACAGAACGATACCCGACGATGAGATTCTCGCATGGGACGTAATCGACTGCGGCGTCGATAAAGAATTTTTGATAAGAGAACGTCACAAAGCGAAGGAAGCCGTAACGACGCCGTCGTGCAAAGAAAAATGTTCCGGCTGCGGAGCTAATAAAACAGTTGATAAAAAATATTGCAAATGGTGTCCCGGCGGGAGTGAAACTCTGTCTCAAAACACCGACGTTAAGACTGCCGAGCACTCCGTGAGAAATTTTGATGCTCCCGCTGCTAGGGAAGTCAGACTCAGATTTTCGAAAAGCGGGCCTATGACCTATCTTTCTCATCTTGATTTTGCAAGAAACATGATGAGGGCTATCGTGAAAAGCCATCTTCCCGTTTGGTATACAAAAGGATTTAACCCGATTCCGAAACTCGCTTTTGCGTCCCCTCTGTCGGTTGGATGCAGAGGCGAGAGGGAAATTGCCGATATCAAGGTTACAACGGCGATTTCCGACGAAGAAATCGTGAAGATTCTTTCCGAACATGTGCCGGACGGCATTGAAATTATCGAGGCATATACTGCGGAAACAAAATTCAAGCTCATAAAATGGGCGCTTAATGAAATTCAAATTCACTCCTATAATAAAATAGAAGGAATTTGCGAAAAAATCGAAGATTTGTTTAAATCTCCCGTTGTTATGATGAAACGTTCAAAGAGCGGCGAAAAAGAGGTTGATATAGCCGAATACGTAAAATCTATCGAAGTGACGGAACATGACGGAACAATCTGTATAAGCGCTGTTACGGGCGCCGACAGTGAAGGATATCTCAATCCCGAATATATAACGAATGCCGTAAACCGTGAGTTCGACCTTGAGGGAGAAAACGGATGGCATATTACCGTTCGAAAAAAACTTCTTCTTGAGGACGGAATGAGCGAATACAGATAATCCGACAGTTAAGATGCCGACTCGATTTCTCCGAGTCGGCATCTTAACTTGAAAATCACCCTTCTTTTTTTATTATATAAACGTTTCCTCCGTCATCGGCTGTCATCAGAAATATGTTTTCAACGTTTTCATTTCGCTCGCTTAGAATTTCGAACACCCACTGTTCACTCTTGCCTATCAGCTTTAAATTGTCATAGAACAATTTCCCGTCGGAAATAATGCAATGCGCAATTCCGTTCTCGCATGTATCTATTCCGAAGTCTTTCGGTGTCAGCGGAGCAAGAGATTCTTTTGTAAAAACGGAAAGCTGTCCGTTATCTTCGATGATTGCGTACTCAACATCCGATATT
>CAYXMB010000001.1:0-24356 GCA_964466085.1 uncultured Ruminococcus sp. | reverse complement strand
CCGAACCCGACGATTCCGACTCCGATTTTTCTTTTCATGATACCACCGCTCGCATAATTTTAAGTTCCATATATTATAACACATCAAATAAATCTTTGCAAGGGCTATCCGAGATTTTTCACCGTTCTCAAATAACACAAGCGGTTCGAACCGAAGAATTCGGCAAAACACTCACTGCCGTTTTGCAACTTGAAAGAATAAGCCGTTATACCGCGCGACACCGCACTTGTGCTTTTTTCGGCACAAGAAAAATCCCCGCCGAATTTCGAAATAATTTCTTCGGGATTACGCAAAACAAATCCTTCCCTATCTATACAAACGTCTAATTTTACACTTGTCTCGCTTTTTTCGGCGATTATATAATAATTTTTGCCGTATATAACCGTATTTCCGAGAGCATCGAAAGTTTTTTCGAAATCGGGTGAAACTTTAAGTATGCAGTCAAAATCCGTCGCATCGAAAAATCCTGTCGCATCAATCGTTTCATTCCTTTTATCCATTGCACGCAAATCCGTTTTTTCGATAATTTCGACGGCATCACACAAAGGAACGATTTGCATTTCGGCAAACGCATTATACAATTCCCTCTCGCCGTTTTTAACGCATGTCGAAATTTTGAATTTATCGATATCGGTGATTTGCGACAACTGTAAATCAAGTGTACGGCTTCTCTCCGTTGCGTGATATCCGGGATGATTTTCCGCATTTGCATATTTTACGTATTCGACGAAAAAAAGCTCATCTCTTGCGGTTTTGGGCGATTCGGCGGGACTCGTTAAAAAGAATCCGACGGCGACGAAAACCGCAATGCGTTTTACAAAATCGATCATGGTACGTGAATCTCAAGCAATTTCATTTTTATTTTCTTCACCGAGCAAAAAATTAATCATACAACAAATTCATCGGAAAACACATTTTTCATTTGACAACGGAGTCTCTATTTGATATAATAATATGTAATTTAAATCGGAGGCGGCAATTTGAAATATTTTCCAACACTTTACGGTAACGAATTTATCAAAAAAAATCTCGCCGCCGAAATATTCGGCAAAACAAATTCTCACGCCTACATTCTCGAAGGCGACGACGGCAGCGGAAAACACACCGTCGCAAAACTTTCCGCCGCCGCTCTTTTCTGCAACGATACCGAAAATGTAAATGTTCCGTGCGGTAAATGCTCTTTTTGCAAAAAAGTTCTGTCGGATTTAAGCGTCGACGTCATCATGGTTTCCAAAGGAGATAAGCAAACAATAGGCGTTGACGTGATAAGAGAAAAAGTCAAAAACGGACTGTCTCTTTCACCGGCGGAATCCCCGATGAAAGTTTATATCATCGAGGAAGCCGACAAAATGACTCCGGCGGCTCAAAATTCGCTTTTGCTCTCTCTTGAGGAACCTCCGGAATTTGTCGTATTTTTCCTTTTGTGCAACGATTCTTCGAAGCTCCTCGAAACAATCAAAAGCCGTTGCCTTTTATACAGAACGGAAAAATTCACGCCGAAGAAAATCGAAGATTATCTCGTCTCGTGCGGTGCTTATTCCAAACTCCTCGATAGCAAAGCAAATCTTGATTTTGCAACAGCGGCATCAAACGGTTCTATAGGAAAAGCAATTCGCATGATTGAGGACGAAGATGCCGAAGGCAGACGTTTGAGAAACGTTTGCAAGGAAACGGTAAAGGCGCTGTGCGGCAAGCGAACATATGCGAAAATGAAAGCCGTAAAAGAATTTCCGGACGACAGAAACGCATCCGTGAATTTGCTCCGCCAAATCAAGACGGCACTTCGGGACCTCGTCGCGGTCAAAAAGCAAAAAGAACCGAATCTTCTCTTTTATACCGATATCGAAGAGGCCGTTGAAGTTTCTTCGAAAGTCAGCATCGCAAAACTCACGAAACTTTTCGATGCGACGTCAAAAGCCGAATGCGGTCTTACGGATTATGCGAATATTCAATCCGTTTTGACTTTATTCGCATCAGAAATACAATAATCATTCTCCGAAAGGCATAAATATGGGATTTAAAAGAAAAAAGCATCCTGACAAATTAAACTACGATGAACTTCTCTCCGAACTGCAAAGCGACGGCGAGATAAAAAACATTATCGATATCAGCGTCATCAACACTCCCAAAAAAAGTGTCGGGGAAATTCTTCCCGAAACGCCGATTACTCCGCAGCTCACCGAAGTTGTCGGAGTAAAGTTTCACAAAGCGGGCAAAGTTTATTACTTTTCATCGGAATTCATTCCTTGCAAAGTAGGCGACAAAGTTATCGTCAGAACCGCAAAAGGGCTTGAGATGGGCACTGTTGCGATGGCAAATAAACCCGTACCGAACGAAGAACTCGTTCTTCCTCTCAGAAGTCTCGAAAGAGTTGCCACAAAGGATGATATAGAAAGACAGGAACGAAACGAAAAACTCGAAAAAGAAGCTTTTAAAATCTGCAAACGCATGATAGACGAACATGGGCTTGATATGAAACTTATCGATGCGAAATATGCTTTCGACAATTCGCAACTTCTCTTTAATTTCACAGCCGACAGGCGAATCGATTTCAGAGAACTCGTAAAAGACCTTGCGTCATGCTTCAGAACGAGGATAGAGCTTCGTCAAATAGGAATCAGAGACCAGGCAAAGGCAATGGGCGGGCTCGGCGTTTGCGGCAGACCGTTTTGCTGTTCAACCTTTTTGACCGATTTCGCTCAGGTGTCGATTAAAATGGCAAAAGAACAGAATCTTTCACTGAATTCGACGAAAATTTCGGGTACGTGCGGCAGACTTATGTGCTGTTTACGCTTTGAGCACGAAGTCTACGAGGAAGAACTTAAAAAAATGCCTCACGTCGACTCAAAGGTTAAAACCCCCGACGGCGTCGGATTTGTTTCGGAAACAAGTCCCCTTATCCACCTTGTCAAAGTCAAATTCACCGATAAGAGCGGCGTTGTAACAATAAAAACCTACGACAGCGATGACGTAACCGTTTTGGAACATAAAACCGTCAAAAAGCAATCGGACTATGGATTTACGGATGAATTCGAATGCGAAGACATACCGCTTGACTGATTTTACGCCGCAATTTATCGACAAAATAAATTTTTTTCGCAAAAACTATTGCAAATAGAAATATTTGTGATAGAATATTATTCAGATTATTTTACGGAGGTTATCAAAATGGCTTACAGAATTACAGACGAATGTATAGGATGCGGTGCTTGCGCTGAAAACTGCCCCGTTGACTGCATTTCCGAAAACGACGGTGTATACGTAATCGATGCCGACGCATGTCTCAGCTGCGGTGCTTGCGCTGAAAACTGCCCTGTCGGTGCTCCCGTTGAGGACTGAGATACGTAAAACAATACTTAAGCGGCGGGGCATATGCTCCGCCGTAACACTATCGGGAGGTCAAAACGATGTGTGATTTTTCCCATACGCTTCTGCCCGACGAAAGAATCGACAGGATAAACGAACGCCTTCTTCTTATTCAAAAGAAAAACGGTCTGACTTTCGGTACCGACGCTTATCTTCTGTCGGCTTTCGCAAAACCGGCCGTCGGCGAAATCGCTTTCGATCTCGGTTGCGGCACGGGAGTTACAACGCTTCTTTGTATGGCAAAAAACAAATACAAAAAAATGTATTCCGTTGAGATCCAGGAAGAATTCGCCGCTCTCGCAAAACGCAACTTCGAACTGAACGGTTTCGGCGGAACGTGTGAGATTATATGTGACGATATAAGAAACGCAGTTGCGTTTCCCTCCGTCGGACTTGCAAAATGCGTAATTTCAAATCCTCCGTATATGCCGACGAATGCGGGAATAACACCTCAAAGTCCTCAAATGACAACCGCACGGCGAGAGGAAAACGGAACCATATTCGATTTTTGCGCCGCAGCGGAAAAGCTTTTGAAACACGGCGGTTTTTTTTACACGGTTTATCGCCCCGACAGGGTTTGCGACCTCATAGCCGCATTAAAAAAAGTATCACTTGAACCGAAACGCATGATTTTTGTTTACCCCGACGTCAAAAGTGCTCCCTGCCTTGTTCTTACCGAAGCGAAAAAAGGCGCCGCACCGTCGGTCAAAGTATCGAGACCGCTTATTATTTACGGGAATACCGACAAAAACAAAGAAAGAAAATATACCGAAGATATGGATAGGATTTACGGCGAATTTACGCTTGATTTCCTTTTTGACAAGAAAAAATGAGTTATCCGAAAAAGAATATATCAAAAGAAGAAAAAAATGCCGTTATAGGCGGAACACTTTATCTCGTCGCAACACCGATAGGCAACCTTGCCGACATTTCGGAAAGAGCGCTTAAAGTTTTGCGCGAGGTCGATTTTGTCGCAGCGGAAGACACGAGAAATTCGGGATTGCTCCTCTCCCGATACGGCATTTCAAAGCCTCTTATAAGCTATTTTGAGCACAATAAGAGGGAGAGAGGGCAAATTATATGTGACAGAATAAAAAGCGGCGAAAGTTGCGCTCTCGTGACCGACGCCGGCACTCCCGCAATAAGCGATCCCGGAGAAGATATCGTAAAGCTTTGTGCTGAGCTTGATATACCCGTAATTTCCGTTCCGGGATGTTGCGCCGCAATTTGCGCTTTGACACTGTCCGGACTTCCGACCGGAAGATTTGCCTTCGAAGGTTTTATAAGCGCAACCAACAAAGGCGACAGACGGGAGAGACTAATCGAGCTTTCAACTGAAAGGCGAACTCTTATTATTTACGAAGCGCCGCACAGATTAAGAACGACGCTTGACGATATTTACAAATATTTCGGCGACAGAAAAATAGCCTTGTGCCGTGAAATCACGAAACTCAACGAAGAAGTCGAAAGAACCACCGTTTCGGGTGCTATTGAAATTTACAAAGAAAAAAATCCGAAAGGCGAATACGTACTTGTTATCGAAGGTGCCTCGTCTGAGGAAAAAGCGGAAGATTATCCCGACGATATACTTTCTCACTTAAAGCGGTATACCGCTCTCGGATTTTCGAAGATGCAGGCGATCAAGCAATGCGCAAAGGACAGGGGTATTTCCAAAAGCGAAGCTTACGACCTTATACTCGAAGCCGAAAACAATGAAGAAATTTAATGCGAAGTTACTTGTAATGCTCCGCTTTATTTGATATAATAAATTATAATATAAAACGAACAGGGAGTTTGTTATGTGCGATAAATGCAACCAATCCAAAGAAAAATTCTATATAACGACGGCGATAGCATACACTTCCGCCAAGCCGCATTTCGGCAATACTTTCGAAGTTATCATGACCGATGCGATAGCTCGCTATAAAAGACAGAGAGGATACGACGTTTATTTTCTGACAGGGACCGACGAACACGGTCAAAAAATCGAAGAAAAAGCGAAATCCGAAGGAATAACGCCGAAAGAGCACGTTGATAAAGTCGCATCGGAAATAAAATCGATATGGGACGAAATGAATGCGTCTTACGATAAATTCATCAGAACAACCGATGACTATCACGAAACGGCCGTCGCCCATATTTTCGAAAAATTTTACAGTCAGGGCGACATATACAAGAGTGAGTACGAAGGTTGGTATTGCACACCCGACGAATCGTTCTTTACCGACAGTCAAGTCGTCGACGGAAAGTGTCCCGAATGCGGCAGGCCCGTTCAAAAAGCGAAAGAAGAAGCTTATTTCTTCAAAATGAGCAAATATGCGCCGAGACTTATAAAATACATCGAAGAACATCCCGATTTTATCCAACCCGAGTCGAGAAAGAAAGAAATGCTCAACAATTTTCTTCTCACCGAAGGCGGACTTCAGGACCTTTGTATTTCGAGAAGTTCTTTTTCGTGGGGAATTAAAGTTCCCGTTGACCCGAAACACGTAATCTACGTTTGGCTTGATGCGCTGACGAATTATATTACGGCACTCGGTTACGATCCCGCAAACGCCGAGCAGTCCGAACTTTTCAAAAAGAATTGGCCTGCCGACTATCATATTATAGGTAAAGATATCGTGAGATTTCACACGATATATTGGCCGATTTTCTTAATGGCGCTCGACCTTCCCCTTCCGAAACACGTATTCGGCCACCCTTGGTTTAATTTCGGGCAGGATAAAATGAGCAAATCAAGAGGAAACGTTATATACGCCGATAAAATGGCCGAACACTTCGGTGTCGATGCGGTAAGATATTATGCTCTTTCCGAAATGCCTTACGCAAACGACGGTTCGATAACTTACGAAGCGGTTATTTCAAGATATAACAACGACCTTGCAAACACTCTCGGCAATCTTGTCAAGAGAAGCATCGACATGTGCGCAAAATACTTCGCTTCAACCGTTCCGACTCCGCACAAAGAAACAAGTCTCGATAAAGAGCTCAAAGATGCGGCTGCCGTCGCTGTCGAAAAATTCAAAGCCGATATGGATACGATTCATATCGCCGATGCTATCGAAGATGTTGTCGTTCTGCTCAGACGTGCCAACAAATATATCGACGAAACGACCCCTTGGGTGCTCGCAAAAGACGAGAGCTCAAAAGAAAGACTCGAAACCGTTATTTACAATCTCCTCGAAACAATAAGAATTGCGGCGGTACTTTTGACGCCCGTAATCCCGTCAACTTGCGAAAGCATTTTCACCCAACTCGGAACGGATAAAACGGATTATTCGACTTTAGAGTCATTCGGAGCGCTCGTATCAGGTGAGCAAACGGGAAAATCGACCGTTCTTTTCTCCCGTATCGACGAGGCGAAAATGCTCGAAGAAGTCAATAAGGAAATGGAAGAAGCGAGAGCGGAAAGCGAAAAAATCGCAAAAAGCCTCGAAAAACCCGAAGGCGAAAATGAAATCACAATAGATAATTTTAAAGCGGTTGAGCTTCGCTGTGCAAAAGTTATCGAATGCGAGAAAATCAAAAAGTCTAAGAAGCTTCTGAAACTGAAACTTGATCTCGGATACGAAAAGAGACAAGTCGTATCGGGTATCGCAACGTCTTATAAGCCCGAAGAACTTATCGGTAAAAAGCTTATCGTCGTCGCAAACCTCAAGCCCTGTGTTCTCTGCGGAGAGGAAAGCTGCGGTATGATTTTGGCATGCGGCGAAGATTCTCCGAAAGTTGTATTTCTGTCCGACGAAACGCCTCTCGGCGAAAGGGTAAGATAAAGTGAAACTCATTGATTCTCACGCCCATTATGACGATGAAAGATTTGAGTGTGAATTTAAGGGCGGCTCCGATGCCGCCCTCAAAAAATCATTCGATTCGGGAATAATCGCCGTAATAAATGTCGCTACCAATACGGAAAATGCGCTGTCCACCGTCGCACTTTCCGAAAAATACGACGAAGTTTTCGCCGCCGTCGGAATTCATCCGACGGACTGCCAAAACATTCCGAGTGAAAGCATCGAAACGGAGCTTGAAAAAATATCGGTTTTCACAAGAGAAAAGAAAGTCGTTGCAATAGGTGAAATAGGTCTTGATTATCACTATGACGGCACTTTACGGGAAAAGCAAATTTATTTTTTCGAACGTCAGCTTGAAATGGCGAAAAAGCTTGATTTGCCGGTAATTGTTCACGACAGAGACGCTCACGGCGACACATTTGAAATCGTAAAACGTCACAAAGGCGTAAGAGGCGTCTTTCATTCATTCAGCGCAAGTGCCGAAGTCGCAAAAGAGCTTGTGAAGCTCGGTTGGTACATTTCTTTCGGCGGACCGATCACCTATAAAAACGCAAACAAAGTCAAAGCGGCGGCATCGTGTGTCCCTTCCGACAGACTCCTTATAGAAACCGATGCGCCTTATCTTCCGCCCGTTCCTCACAGAGGGGAAATCAATTATTCGGCATATATGTTCCACACTTTAAACGGACTGTCGGACGCAACAGGAATCGACGCCGAAGTCCTTGCACATCAAACCGTCGAAAACACAAAAAAACTGTTCGGACTGAATATCGGTTGAACACGGTTTGCGTTGTCGGATTTACCCCGAAAAGGTCAAAAAATTTAATTAAAAGTTAAATATCACCTACGCTTATTGAACAAGCGGCTTATCCGTGCTAAAATTACGGATAAGCCGAATCGGATTATCTGCGTCACATTATATTATCGGAGGTGCAAAAAAAGTGAACAAGCCCTTAAAACTCGGTATTTTAGGCGGTCTCGGACCTATGGCAAGCGCTTATTTTTATGAGCTTATAACCGAACACACGAAAGCAAAATGCGACCAAGACCATATCGATATTCTTCTGTCAAGCCGTGCCTCGACTCCCGACAGAACGGATTACATAATGGGGAAAAGCGACGAAAGCCCGCTTCCGATAATGATTAAAGATGCGAAATATCTCGAAAGCTGTAAAGTTTCGGCAATAGTTATTCCCTGCAATACAGCCCATTATTTCCTTGAAGAAATAAGAAATTCCGTATCGGTTCCGATGCCCAGTATCATTACCGAAACAGTTCACCATATCGTATCGAACGGGTTTAAAAAAGTGGGAATTCTCGCAACCGAAGGCACAATTTCGACAAATTCATATCAAAGAGAACTTGAAAGTTGCGGTGTTGCATATGAAATTCCGTCACCCGAAATTCAAAGCAAGGTTACGGATTTAATATACAACAGCGTCAAAACGGGAAAAAAGGTCTCAAAGGAAGAATTTTCGGAAATAACCGATTATATGTTTGAAAAAGGGTGCAACACCGTAATTCTCGGTTGCACGGAGCTCTCCGTCATAAACCGTGATTTGGGACCCGACGCACGCCTTACGGACTCTCTCGAAGTGCTTGCCTACACCGCAATTAAACTTTGCGGAAAAGAGGTAACGGGATTCAACGAAACTTTCGAAAAATGAAGAAAAACAAAATGACGCTCTATGACAAGTACGGTATTCGGTTTACGGCGATTATATTGGGTTTGGCAATTCTCTGCGTTGCCGTTGTTTGTGCGGCAGTTGCGATTTTAACGAAAAGCACCGAAAAAAACGATAATTCGCCCGACGACGGGCGACCCGTAATCGAAGAAACGAGAGGCGTTTGGGTGCCGTCGGTCTACAATCTGACTTTTCCGTCAAAGCCCGATTTGTCCGAAAATGAACTGAAAGCGGAACTTGACGAGATTCTCGAAACGGTACAAAACAATTCCCTAAACACAATATTTTTCCAGGTTCGCCCCTCGTGCGATGCGCTTTACAAATCGAATATTTTCTCGGTTTCAAGCGTGCTTTCGACAGACGGAACGCTGACGCTTGACTGCCTTGAATATCTGCTCTCGAAAGCTCACGAAAAAGGAGTTGCGGTTTACGCATGGGTAAATCCTTTGAGAGCAACCGCATCAAAGTGTGACATCAATGAGCTTTCGCCCGGCAGCACGGCGTACAAATACAAAGATTATCTTGTAAGCTACGACGGCAGGCTTTATTTTGACGTCGGCATACCCGAAGTTCGTTCTCTTATTTGCGAAGGAATAAAAGAAATTGCCGAAAATTATAAAGTCGACGGGATTGTTTTCGACGATTATTTTTACCCTTATCCGGTATATGAAACGGCGGATGACGGTACGAAAACACTTGCCGTTTTCAACGACGGCGAAACTTTCGAAAAATATTCAAACGGCGAAAGTCTTGCCGATTTCAGACGTTCAAGCGTTAATTCACTGATTGAAGAAGCGCACGAAACGGTTAAAGCGGCGGACGGTAAAATAAAATTCGGTGTTTCCCCGTTCGGAATATGGCAAAACGATAACGGAGAAAACGGCGGTTCATTCACGAAAGGCGCTCAAAGTTATGCGGATAACTATTCCGACACGCTTGCGTGGCTTGAAGGCGGATTTGTCGATTTTATATCGCCTCAGCTTTATTGGGATATGAACAGCAGTGCCGCAAGTTACAAAGTTCTTGCCAAGTGGTGGTGCGCCCGTGTTGACGAAGCCAATAAAGAAAGAAGCGACGGATGCGAAATTTCGCTTTTGATTTCACACGGAATTTACCGCTATGGCGATTCGTTCGAAAGCGGAGAAATAACCTCACAGCTTGAATATGCCTCTCTGCTTGAAGGCGAGAGTTATTCAGGAAGCGTATTTTACGCTTACAATGCTCTCAAAAGCAACGAAAACGGAGTTGCCGATGAGATAATATCATTCTATGAAAGCAAAGACGGGAATACGGAAAAAGAAGAAACCGTCAAAGGATAAATTTAAAATGATAGGTGTTATAACAAATGCCGTAGCGGTAATCGTCGGCAGTTTAATCGGAATAATTTTCAAGAAAGGAATTCCCGAAAAAATATCAAAATGGCTGATGCGATGTATCGGTCTTTCGACTTTTTATATTGCGGTATCGGGAATGACCGACGGAAATGCAAATGCCCTCATAGTAATTCTTTCAATTGCCGCAGGAGGCCTTATCGGAGGACTTTGCGACCTTGACGGACTCCTTTCAAAGGGATGTGAGAAAGTCGCAAAAAAGTTCTCCAAAGGCGGCGAAAGCGGCAAAATCGCCGAAGGATTTGTTTCATCATCCATTTTGTTCTGCGTCGGTGCAATGACCGTTCTCGGTTCGATTCAAGCGGGAATTTCAAACGATTACACCACTCTTTTTACAAAAAGCGTTCTCGATTTCGTATCGTCTTTCGTTTTTGCATCGGCATTCGGAATCGGAGTTACGCTTTCTTCCGTTGCGGTAATCGTTATTCAAGGCGGTATATGCCTTGCGGCGGGGCTCGTTGCGCCTTATCTTTCGGATTTCATGATTTCGAATATTAACGTCGTCGGAAGTGTTGCGATTCTCGCTATATCGCTTAACCTTATCGAAATTACAAAAATCAAGGTTGCAAACCTCGTTCCCGCCGTATTTCTTCCGATTGCGCTTTGCCCGCTTTATAATTTAATCTCGGATTTTTTATCAAACGTTTTCGCATAAACCGCAATTTTTAAAAAATCCTCCGACAGGCATACCGAAGTTTGTCTGTCGGAGGATTTTTTTGCTGTATTTTGTATATTAGAAAACGAAAGGTCGAAAAATCAATCGGACTTTTTACCGCAGGTATCCGAAATAATGTAACGGGGACGGCCTTTGATTTCTTCGTAAATCCTTGCAATATAATATCCCACAATTCCTATTCCGATTGCGGTAATACTGCCGGAAAACAGCTGAATAAGAATAACCGTCGTAAAACCTTCGAGAGCCTGTCCGCAAATTTTCTGATAAAGCGCTATCGCACCGAGCACAAGCGAAACAATCAGCATAATTATACCGAGCACGGTAACGATTTGCATCGGCGCCGTCGAAAAAGAGGAAATATTATTTAAAGCATATTTCGCCAGAGCAAGAGTTGACCATTTCGACTGACCGAGTTCCCTGTCCCGCACTTCGAATTGTACATCGGCGGTTTTAAAGCCTATCCATGAAGAAAGTGCTCTGAAGAAAGCGTTTTTCTCCCTCATATTTATCAGAACGTCCACCGCTTTTCTGTCAAGAAGCTTGAAATCCGATGCATTCATCATATCGAACCCCGTAGCACGGCTGATTATCGAATAAAAAATTTCGGCTGAAAGCGTATGAAGCTTCCCTTCGGTACCTCGACTTGATTTCACACCTTCGACAACCTCGTACCCCTGTTCCCACAAGCGGTACATTTCAACGATTTTTTCCGGAGGGTGCTGTAGGTCGCAGTCTATCACAACGCAACATTCTCCGTAAGATTCGGTAAGTCCCGCTATAATTGCCGACTCCTTTCCGAAATTCCTGGAAAAATGAACTCCGCGAACACGGGAATTTTGAGATGAAGTGTCGACGATTTTATCCCAAGTTTTATCTTTTGAGCCGTCGTCGACGAAAATAAGTTCATGTTCAATATCGGCACATGTCAAAATGCTTCCGATAACGGAGGCGGTCTTCTCAATCATCAATTCTTCGTTATATGCCGGAATAATTACGGAAAGCAAAGTCATCACTCCTTCGTATCGGAAAGTTTAATTACAAGAATGTCGTCGATTACGGTTACCGAATCTCCCGACGGCCAACATCCCATGCTTGCAACTTCTTCCGTATCTAACAAACCGTTTCTGAAAGAAAGTTCCACAGGTTCCAAATCAATCCCGAACATTTCTCTGAGAAAATTCACGGTATGTTCGGAATCATAGAGGAGTGTTTCCTCAAGTAAGGAACTCAAAATATGTATTCTTTCGCTTTTGTCGCCGGGATTACCGAGCGCAACATCATTTTCGCGAGTACCTACAACGGCGATTTTATCGAATTCATATTCATCGCGAAGTTCGTTGATTTTCTCTGCCATTTCGATTCCTTCGGTCAAGGTACGTTCATAACATTCGTTTTGATAAAAGTACCCGATATTTGCCATAATCGCATTGTTAAAAACAATAACGCAAAGCAATAGGCAAACTATGTTTTTCGTTATCGATTTCGCAAATCTTTCGTAAATCAATGCGGTAAAGACGTACACCAAAGTTAAACTTTGAAGCATCATGGCTCTGTAACCGACGGAATCGGAAGTGAAATGCCAAATACATGCAAACGGTATTATCGCAAGCAGGCAAATCACCGCAAGCGCAATCCGCCATCCTTTTGTATATATATATATATATATATATATGATTTTTAATAAACGAAATAATCAAGCCGACTGCGAACGTCAAAATGAAAATTATATTCAGAACGGCATAAAGTGTAAAACCGTTTTCCAAAACATTCCATTGCATAAAGTAGATAAGGACGCTTTTGACCGAGCTTTTCAAACCGTTTACGAGTAAACCGAAGCTGATTTTTCCGACGTCGGAAATACCTTGATAATCATTGGCGGCCGTGCCGCTGAAGCGCATACACAGCTTCCAGATGACGTAATACAAAGCCAACGATGCAATATATATAATTACTTGACGTAAAATCCACTTTAAACAGTCTTTTTTGCCGTAACTGTTTTGAAGCAGCACATCGATAAAATAGAAAGTCGCCAGAACAAGAGCAAACGAAACATATGCCTGATAAATACCGCATGATACGCAAATGCATGCGCCGCTTAAAATCAAACAACCGATTCTCTTTTCTTCGATTCTCGAAAGATAAACGGATAATGCTGCCAAAAACATTGCAATCATATAGCCGTCCGCCGTAAACATGAAGAAAAATGTTTCCGTTGTGGCGGGAGATGCGGCAAGCAAAGCTCCCGTCAAACATATAAGAACGGGATTTTCGATTTTAAACAAAGCGACGATTATCACAACGGTCAAAGCTATAAACACGCTCGATAACAGTGCGTTAACCCACGGTAAATCGTAATACGAACTTATCCCGCACGCAAGTGACAGAGCCCATCTTCCGGAGCCCAAAACGTTTTGGTCGGTGTAATAGTTAAAAACGGAATCGTGATTCGGAAGCGTATTCGTAAACTTATACAGATGAATCAAAACCGTTATCAGAAAAGTTCCGATAAATGCGATTTTATACTCTTTTTTCAAACTGTGTCGGTAATATTCCAATAATTTTTCGCCCATTTTGCCCATTCCTCTTTCGATAAATCCCTACGCAAGGTCTTATTGCGGTTTGTAACCGTCTTTCAAAGTGATTATTCGGTTGAACGTATCGGCATTTACGCTGTCACGTGTGAAGTATCCCATACGCACAAACTGAACGGCATCTCCCGGCTTTGTTTCGAGTACCGCTTTTTCGCATTTGCATGATACGAGTTTTTTCTCGGATTCGGGATTAATGAATTCAAGTATTTCGGAAAGTTCATGGTCTCCCGTTGTAAAAGTCGAAATATCGGGTCTTGTGAAAAGTCTGTCGTAAAGCATAATATCGACAGTTTCACAGTCATCGGCGCTTATCCAATGAATCGTGCCTTTGACTTTTCTGCCGTCTGTCGGATTGTTGCATCCCGTTTCAAGGTCTGCCGTGCAACGGATTTCTTTCACCGTGCCGTCGGGATTTTTGACAATTTCATTGCATTTGACAATATAAGCTCCCATAAGTCTTACTTCGCCGTCGGGTCTCATTCTGAAAAACTTCGGCGGAGCGACTTCGGCAAAATCCGACTTTTCAATATAAAGTTCTCTTGTGAAAGGAAGCTCACGGTATCCGAGTTCGGGTTTTCCCGGATGATTCGGCAATTTGAAATATTCCTTTTTGCCCTCCGGGTAATTGGTAACGACGACTTTCAAGGGTTCTGTAACACATACTCTTCTCGGTGCACTGTCGCCGAGTTCTTCACGGAGACAATAATCAAGCAATTCAGCCGCTGCCGTTGAATCGGTGTTGGATACACCGGAGCGTTTTACGAATTCGAAAAGAGAGCTCGGCGTATATCCTCTGCGGCGAAGTCCCGAAAGGGTCGGCATTCTGGGGTCGTCCCAACCGTGAACGGCGCCTTCCTGAACAAGATAGCGAAGAAAGCGCTTACTCATTACGGTGTACGTAACGTTCATTCTGCCGAATTCTCTCTGTTTCGGCTTGTTTTCAAAGCCGCACTTTTCTATCACCCAATCGTAAAGCGGTCTGTGATTCCTGAATTCGGTTGAGCAAAGCGAATGAGTTATGCCCTCAATTGCGTCCTGAATCGGGTGAGCGAAGTCATACATCGGGTAGATACACCACTTGTCGCCTCTGCGGTGATGGTGCACGTGACGTATTCTGTATATTACGGGGTCTCTGAGATAGCTGTTATCGTTCGACGGGTCGATTTTCGCACGGAGCGTTCTCGTACCGTCGGGAAATTCCCCGTTTTTCATTCTTTCGAACAAATCAAGGTTTTCTTCGACGCTCCTGTCTCTGTACGGTGAAACGATTCCCTTATCCGAAAAATCGTTAGCGTCTCCCCTGTATTTTTCAAGCTCTTCTTTGGAAAGGTCACACACGTACGCATCGCCGTTTTTAATAAGCTTTACGGCATATTCGTAACACTTTTCAAAATAATCGGAGCCGTAGTAAATACCGCCGGTCGGAGTTGCGCCGAGCCAATTCAAATCTTCGAGTATCGCATTTACGAACTCATCGCTTTCTTTCATCGGGTTTGTGTCGTCATAACGAAGATTGAAAAGACCGTTGTACTTTTTCGCCGTTGAGCTGTTAATCCATATCGCTTTTACGCTTCCGATATGGAGATATCCGTTAGGTTCGGGAGGAAATCTCGTGTGAATTTTCTCAACGTTTCCCTCAGCCAAATCGTAATCTATCAGTTCATGAATAAAATTAGTATTTTCCGCCATAAATTATATCCTTTCGGCAAGGCGCAAAATGCGCTCTCTGACTTTTTCTTCACCGAGAATGTTCATAACGGTGAACATATCGGGCGAATTCATTTTTCCGGTAACGGCAATTCTCAAAAACATACTGACG
Source organism: uncultured Ruminococcus sp. (assembly GCA_964466085.1). GTDB lineage: Bacteria > Bacillota > Clostridia > Oscillospirales > CAG-272 > RUG14199. Next base: position 9,037 of record CAYXMB010000001.1, on the reverse strand, counting down.
TCACCGACGTTTCCTTTATATTTTTCCGGTTCCGCTTTATATGCCTTCATATCCGATGCATAACCGATTTTTTCGGCACACTCCTTGATTTTCGAAAACCACGTATCCTGGTCATCGGACGCCGAATAAGTTTCAAGAAAGCCGTTCAAAGCGGTTTTCACGTCCGTTGCGCCGAAATCGGCGGGAATTTCGTCTTTGAATTCAAAAAATTCATCATAGAAAAATCCCATATAATCCTTAACTCCGCTCCAAACCGTGATATCTTTTCTCGGCTTTTTGCCTCCTTTGCCGATTTGAAAGATTTTCAAAGCATAATCTTTATCCGACAAAAGAGTTTTTGCGAATTCGGGGTCAAATTCAACCGCCCACTCGCAAACGGAATCGTATACTTTTTCGGCGGGCATTTTCGATATAACGTTTTTGGAAACGTCGTTAAGTTTTCCGAAATCGAAAAGGCAACCCGAAGGGCTCATTTTCTTTATTGAAAACGGGAAGTCGGTAAAAGTTTTATCGGGGTTTGCCGTATGCCATTCCTCGTAGTTGGAATTAAGAAGCGTCATAACGTATTCCATAACGCATTCGGGAGCGTATCCCATACGCTTGTAATCGTCCATGTTGGCACCCATATCACGCTTTGAGAGCTTTTTCTTAGAGCCGTTTTCGTCAAGGCGCATAAGCTGAGAAATATGCATGTATTTCGGAAGTTTGAAGCCCAAATAATCGAACAGCATTATGTGACGGGAAAGGCTGGGAAGCCATTCTTCGCCTCGAACGACATGAGTCGTTCCCATAAGATGGTCGTCTATCGCATGAGCAAAATGGTAAGTGGGAATACCGTCGCTTTTAAGAAGGACTTCGTCCTTGTCGTTTTCACGCAATTCGATTTCGCCTTTTACGAGATCTCGGAATTTAAAAGATTTTTCGGGGTCACCGTTTGCAAGCATACGAAGAACGAAAGGATTTCCTTTTGCGAGATTTTCTTCGACGTCTTTCACGGTGAATTTTCTCTGCTTTTCCTGAAGTTCCTGTTGCGCTTTCGCCTCAACGCTCCAGTCCTTTTCTTTGAGCTCGGCTTTTTTATCCACTGCATTAAGTGCTTCAAGTTCCTCTTTTGTCGTGAAAACGGGATACGCCTTTCCCTCACTCACAAGCTTTTTTGCGTAAATTCTGTAAATATCACGACGTTCGCTTTGCTTATAAGGGCCGAAATCGCCTTTGGAAGTTACAGTCCCGTCGTCATCAAGTATCGCGCCTTCGTCGAAGTTTATTCCGTAATGAGATAATACTTTGATAAGCGCTTCGGTTGCACCCTCAACTTCCCTTTTTGCATCGGTATCTTCGATTCTGAGATAGAAAACACCGCCGCTTTGATGGGCAAGTCTTTCGCTTACGGTAACGGGAAAAAGTCCGCCGAAATGAACGAATCCCGTAGGACTCGGAGCGAATCTCGTGACTTTCGCTCCTTCGGGAAGATTCCTTTTCGGAAGATTTTGTTCGTATTCTTCGGGTGACGTCGTAACGTCGGGAAATAAAAGTTCTGCCAAATAATTGAAATCCATATCTGTTTACCTTCAAAATTATAAATTAACCAAATAATAATTGAGCTTTTTTTGCTTTTCAAGGGTCGTATTTGAGCCGTGACCCGTAAAGATCTTAAAATCGCCTTCAAGCTTTTTTATTTTCGAAAGGCTTTTAAAAAGCTCGTCTTCGCATCCGCCCGCAAGGTCGCATCTGCCGACGGAACCGTCAAACAAAGTATCTCCCGTGAACATGCAATCGCCGATGATATAGCACACCGACCCTTTTGTGTGTCCCGGAGTGTGAAATACCTTTATCTCAAAATTCCCGACACGAAGCGTATCGCCGTCGGAAAGAAGAATTTCCGCTTTTTTAAAAACAAGATCGCCGTTCATGAAAGTGCGGTTCGCATTAAGCACCGAATTGTAAAGGCAAGCTTCATCGTCACGGTGAATTGCAAGCGGAGCGCCCGTTAAATCACGCAGAGTGTCACAGCTTGTCATGTGGTCGAAGTGGCCGTGAGTCAGCAGAATATACTTCAAGACAACTCCTCTTTCGCAAAGTGCCTTTTCGATTTTATCGACACTCGGCGACGGGTCGATAACAACAGCTTCTTTCGTTACTTCGTCGAAAACAAGCCAACAGTTCGAACCGAACTCTCCCGCAATAATTCCGGCAACTTTCATAAACACCTCGCAAAGTCAAAACGTTTTTAAAGAGCAAAACATATCATCTTATATTATCATAAAATTAAAAATATATCAATAGTTAAAATCACTTTTTTCGAAAAAGAATGCGGAGAAAATCTCAAATGAGAAAATCTCCGCGCAACTGCCGCTTTACAGACAGATTAATATTTGGATTTGAGCCACAAAAGAAGCTCGTCGATATCGGCATCGGAAAGCGATTCATCCTTATATAGGCTGTCCAAAAGATTGATAAGCGAACCGTCACAGTATTTTTTGAAAAAATCGTTGATTACAAGGCTCGTATATGTAGCTTTATCCGCAATGGGGGTATAGTAGCGTTCCTTGCCTTTCTTTTCGGAAGAAACAAAACCTCTGCCCTCAAGTCTTACAAGAAAGGAAATAAGAGTAGGCGCTTTCCATCCTTTATCGTTTCCGATAGCTTCCATAAGGAACGAAGTCGTAACGGGAGCTTCCCCGCTCCATACTGCGTTCATCACTTCAAATTCCGCATCTGGAAGTTTTTTTGTGTAATCCGGTGTTATCTTTAACGTTTCCATTTTTTCCTCGCTTCAAATCAAGTATAACCATTATACATATGCCTAACTGATTTGTCAACACAAAATTCGCTTTTTTCGAAAATAATTTTCTATATCTGTCGAAAATTGTTTTTTAGGCTCTTGTAGGAAACAAACAGAGCCGGTTGCTCTGTATTTTGCGAATGTAGAACAAACGGGTATATTTAATAAAGCATATCTATCATTCCGCTTTTGATGCAAATAGTCTGTTTTTTGAATGAACCGCCGTATTCACCGTCAAGAGACCACGCAACGGCGCTGTCCGCCTCATAAGTGATTTCGGACGTTCTGAACTGATACACGACTTTGTCATCGGCTTGCTGAGTAATGAGTGCATTGAGAAATTTCGCGCTCTCGTCGGGATTTTTCGTTTCTTTCACAAGCGTTACGTCAATCATACCGTCGTCAAGCGAAAAATTTCGAATTATCGGAAGTTCAAAACCGCCTATTCGACGAGTGTTGGTAAACATGCCGTAAATAAAATCATCTTCCAAAATCTCCCCGTTAATATCGAATTTGATATGATACCCCGTTCTGTTCGCAAAGGATCTGACGCCTTCGATAAGATATGCCGCTCTGCCTATATCCTGTTTGAGCTGTCTGGGAGTCGCATAAGAAGTGTCGGTAAAAACACCGAACGCCGCAACGTAAACGTAGGGTTTATCTCCGAAAAATCCGACATCGATAGAATGAATTTCTCCGTTCACTATCTGTTCCGCCGCTTCGACCGGAACAGCGGAAATCCCTCTTGATTTCGCAAAATCGTTAGTCGTACCGCACGGGATGTAACCGAGTTTCGGCGGTGATGGCAGTTTGCAAAGCGCATTTACCGTAAGATTAAGCGTGCCGTCGCCGCCGCAGCAAACGATAACGTCGAATTCACACGCCCTCTCCGTAACGGTTTTTTCGAGATGGCTTTCGCTTTGCGTTGTAACTACGGTCACGTCATAATCGGCTTTGACGAAAGTATCTATTACATAAATCAACTGCCCGGCAACAGACGTTCTTCCCGCAACGGGATTTGCAATAAGTAAAAGTTTTTTCATCTCGGCAACCTCCGATTTCAAATTCTGTTTTCAGATGTTTTGAATAAGCTTCTTTATATTTTTTATGCTCCTCTCGGCGCACTGAAGTTCCGTTTTGCCCGACGGATACGGCCAATCCTGTTCGTATACCAGCCACTCGGCTCCGGCCTCTTTCGACGCTTTCACGACGTCTTCGGCATTAACCTCGCCGCATCCGAACGGACAGGCACATATGTTTTTGTTTTTTCCTCTGCCCTTTCTCACATAATCTTTAAGATGTACGGCGGGAATTCGGCCTTTATATTGCAAGATTTTTTCCGCAGGGTCAACTCCCATGGCATGCGCCCAACAAACGTCGATTTCACATTGCAAAACATCGGGAGTAAAGGAATTCATAAGACAGTCGTAAAGAAAATCTCCGTTTATTTTTTTATCGAATTCCGACGTGTGATTGTGATAAAGAAGTTTAATGCCGTATTTCGAAAGTTCCTTCGAAACTTCGGTCATTTGATTCTTCGTTTCGTAAAATTTCCACTGACCGGGAAATGCGTTCTCCTCCGATATGTAAGGCACCGCAGCATATGAAAGTCCGAGCGTTTTCGCCTCCTCCGCAAATTCGTGCGAAAATTCGCTCATTGCACCGAGTGAAATGTGAATTGACGGTATTTCGAGTTCAAGAGCATCGCAAACGCCGCGAAGCCATTTCGAATCGACTCCGCCCCTTCCGCAAAGTTCAATTCCGTCGTAGCCCATTTTTTTAAGAGCACGCAAGCACCCGACAGGGTCTTTCGCATATGTGTCTTTAACAGTAAAAAGCTGTATCGCCGTTTTAAAAGCCATAAATTTTCTCCTCTTTCGTTCTTTAAGTTCAGTATACAACCAAACAATTTCGAAATCAATATCATTTTAACAAAAAAATATTTTTCATTTCAAAATCATCGAGGCTTCACATCGGTATCACATCGAAAAAGATAATTGTTATTGACTTTAGAGAAAAAAAAGATTATAATATCTTTAGATTCAGTTCCCGAATGAAATATCAATAGGAGATTTAACATGAAAAAATTTCTTTCTTGCATTTTAGCACTGATTACGGTATTCACCGCATGTGTCGCTTTTGCCGCAACGTCTTTTGCCGCAGAAGATACTTTGGATTTTTCGCTCACAAACGCCGCAGGTATGCAAAACGATTATGTTACGGTAAAGATGAGCATCGATAACAATCCCGGCTTCTGGGCTTTCGAATTCGGACTTTTCTACAGCTCCGACGCACTCATTTTGAGAGAAGTCAAAGTCAACGAGGCTTTCGGTGAGCTCGGAGAATTCTATAACTTCAACGATACCATCATGAATAATTTAAGAGAACAGTACGACGATGATATAGAAGAAGGAAAAGTTCCCCTTTCCCGTATTTTCAGAGACGCTCCGAAATACGGCGTTGATGTTGAAAACAGCTATTTGACGATTATCGAATACGAATCCGACGATTTGTCAAACGACAATACTTACACGGGAGAAATCCTCGAACTGACTTTTGAAGTTGTCGGTATTGCGGAAGACGGAGATTACAGCGTAACGCTCGTTCCCGACGTTGCAAGCATTATAAACACTTCGGAGAAAAACGACGAAGTTCCCTACACGTGGAAAAACGGAGTCGTAACAATCGGTTCGACAAACGCAAAACCCGTTGAGGACAACAAACAGGTTACCCCCGAAGACACGGTTAAAGTCGACACCGAAAAAGACGGCGAAACGACAGCCGACACGCAAAAAGAAGTAACGGTTGAAACTTTCGTCGAAGATGACGGAAAAACCTATTACATCGGCGAAGACGGCGAAAAATACGAGTATGACGAGAACAGTCCCGTTCAGGGCGCAATCGATTCGACGGATATTTCGGATGACGGCAATGCGGAAAACGGCGAAGAAACCGATATAAAGATCGACGAAGAAACAGCCGAAAAAGAAAGAAAAAGCAAGACGGTTCTTATAATCGTCATTGCGGCGGCTGTAATTCTCATTATTGCGGCTGTAATTCTCTTTATTTTCATATCAAAGACAAAGAAAGAAACAGAAGAAATCGAAAGCGAAAACAAACAGTAAATCCGTGTTAATGCACGGCGGCGGTTTCTCCGTCATGGAGTAAACCGCCGCCGATATTTTATTTTTCTTTCAAAGCTTCGAGGTAATTGATTTTAAATCCTTTTTCGGTGAAATTTCTCTCATATTCGGTCTGAATATTTTCGGAGTTTTTCTCCGATGAATGCAAATCGAAAGTCGAAAAAGTAAGTTTGAATTTCGACGAAGCTACCGTTTCAAGAGAGTATTCGAAAAGTTTTATGTTGTCGGTCTTAAATTTAAACGAACCGCCGACTTCGAGCAAATCATAATAAGTATCGAGAAAATGCGGTGCCGTAAGCCTTCTTTCGATCTGACCGTTTTTCGTCCAAGGGTCACTGAAATTTGCGTAAACCGTATCGAAAATTCCTTTTTCGAACATGTCGCCGAGCATTCGTGCGTCACCGGGAATAAATCTGACGTTCCCTCTCATTTCCATCGGTATATCGAAATGCTTACCGTCGGAATACACGGTTCCGTCGGGACCTGTCCAATCACCGTGTGCCGAAAGGTGCCCAAGCCCCCTTGATACGGCGTATTTTTCCGCCGCAACAACGATTACGTCACTGACTTTTTCCATTGCAAAGTAATTGAAATCGGAATCTCTCTTCGACAGTTCACATATAAAATCTCCCTTACCGCAGCCTATTTCAAGCCTCAGCGGTCTTTGAACATCGAACGCACAATCACCGTTTTTGCCATATTGTGACAAATTATCGCATATTATAGAGGATAAGGCGAAAAGTCTTTGAGCTCCGCGCCGTTTTTTTCTCATTCTCATATTGAAATTTTCTCCTTAATTTGGTATCATATTACTATGATACAATATCAGGCAAGATTTTTCAAGTATTATTTTTCAACAGTTCGGAGGACAGTTAATGGAAATAAACGAGTTTCTTGCGCTGTTTGAAAGAGCTCTCGTGCGTCACGGTTTTTCGGAAGAAGCCGCTCACCATCACACGGTGAAAGTTTTCAAGAGTCTTTCCGACGAAGCAAGAATTAAAATCGCAAATTTCAGAAATGCCGATGAAGTCGACAGGTTTGCCACAGCATATTCCAACAGAATAAGACGCCTTTCGGCAGCTGCCGCCGAAAAGGCAAGGGATAAGAATGCGGACACGGTAACGGTTTCGAGAAATTTCAACAGCACGATTAACGAAAGGCAGCCCGAAAAAAGAAACACTCCCACCGCTGCCGATGTACAAAGGCGCACACCACCTTCAGCAAGAGAAACACGTTTTGCGGATGATGACGGAGTAAAAATCAGAAATCGGAACACGAAAACGGTTACGACAACGCAAATACGCAAGGCGCCGACAAACGACAACACGCCGAGCGGAAGAACGGTAAAAATCGATAGAATAGATATAAAAGCGGCTTCAAAAGAAGCACTTACTCCGTCGGGAAAGAAAGAATACACAAAGAGAATCGTTATTGCGGCAATTCCCGCCGGCGTCGGCACGGTAATTTTCTCACTTCCCGTTCTCATAGGTTACATACTTATATCGGCCCTTATAGCCTTCTTTATAGCGTTTCTCGTCGCCGTGACGGTAATCGGCGGCATTCTGACATTCGCAGGCGTTATTTACGGTGTAATCGCACTGTTCGGCACTGTTCCCGAAGGGCTTTACGAAATAGGACTTGCACTTGTCATTTTGGGCGTAACACTCGTTCTTGCGATATCGTCATATAACATAGCCGTCAGATGGATTCCCATTCTATGGAAGAAATATTCGGAAAAAGTCACACGGCAACTTATTTTGAAGTTAAAACTCCATCTCAACAAAATAAGAAAGGAGTGTAACGACTTATGAAACCGATGTCAAAGCTTTTTCTTATCGTAGCGGCAATCATTGCGACAATCGGAGCTGTACTTATGATTGTCGGCGCTTGCGGTGCGAAAGCGGCGGGTGTACAGCTCTTCCCCGAAAAATCAGACGGGAAATACGTCTATACCGTCGACTTTACGGATACGGATATTTCGAAAATTTCGATAGATGCAACCGACACCGATATAACTGTTTACACCGGCAACGAAACCGAGTATATCGAATTTATAAATTTCAACGAAAATTATTATTCCGTCTCAACGACAAATCGGGTTATCTCGTTTGACGAATATGTTGACCTCGAATCGGTATTTTCGTTCTGGAATTCGAATTTCAAGTTTAAAGGTATCCGTTCACTCTTTTCGCTCGGTAAAAAAATCGACGGAAACAAGCAAATCAATATTTATATTTCCGACAGTCGGGACTTAAACGTTTTTGACTTTGAAATCGAAGAAGGTGTTATAAGCATATCGAATTTTTCAACGCCGACAGATTATAAGTTTACCGTCGGTACGGGCGAAGTTAAATTTAAAAACATCGAAACCGCTTCAAGTTTCAGCCTTATCGGCAACAGCTGTTCTCTGGAACTCGAAAATTGTAAATTTCATTCTTTCAAAATTGACGTTGCGGATATTGTAATGAAAGGCGACGTGTCGGGACTTCACACTTTCGCTCTAAATTCAAAAGGCGGTTCCGTTAATACAGATTTGTCCTTTGACAGTGATAAAATTTACGTTTCGGCAACCACTTCGGGTTCGGCCGTTATCAACGGCGAAACGATACAGCCGCCGTATAAAAACGTTTCCGATCCGAATGAAATCACATCCGATTATTCAACGGTCGAAGTATGCGGCGAAACACTTAATGTTATTTTAAATTATGAAGATAAAAGCACCGACGGTGCAACGGAGGAAAACCAATGAAATATGAGTACAAAACAAAAAGCACATGCTCTACCAAAATCGATTTTGAGCTTGACGGAAACGTCGTGCGCAACGTTGTTTTCACCAACGGGTGCAACGGAAATCTAAAAGCGATAGGAAAGCTCGTCGAAGGAATGGAGGCCGAAAAGGTCATCGCTCTTTTGAAAGGCAATACTTGCAGAACAAGTTCGACGTCATGCGCAGACCAACTTGCCAAAGCGCTTGAAGCGGCATTAAAAGAAAACGAAGAAAACAATAAATAAAGGAGAGGGCAAAACCCGACTGAAAAAATGTACAATTTTAAAGGAAAAAACGCAGAATTTGAAATCCGTGTTATCGACGACGGTATTTTCAGATTCA